>CAYVBI010000155.1:0-5165 GCA_964448985.1 uncultured Dehalococcoidales bacterium | reverse complement strand
AGACCTCGATATAGAACTGGTCAATGTGGGATTCGACTCGGTGCTGGCCGGAGTTTCCCAGTGCCAGTACGACATGGCCGTCTCGTCGATCACGATCACAGATGATCGAAAAAAGACCATCCTCTTCTCCGACCCTTACTACCTTGCGGGACAGATAGTCACAGTGCGTAAGAACAATGACAGCATCACGAGCAAGGACGCCCTGTCCGGCAAAACGGTGGGTGGCCAGATCGGCACGACGGGAATCATCGAAGCCGGTAAAATACCCGGGGCGAAGGTCAAGACCTTTGACGAGGTCGGCTTCGCTTTCCAGGATCTCATGAACGGGCAGCTCGATGCGGTTATAGCCGACTACCCGGTAGCTCAGGGCTATGTGTTAAAAAATAAAGACACATTGAAGACCGTCGGGCCGATCTTCACGGACGAATACTACGGCATCGCCATCTGCAAGAAGAACGCCCGGCTTGTGCCGAAGATAAATGCCGCTCTTAAAGCCCTCAAGGACGAGGGATTCCTGGACAGGCTCGACCAGAAGTGGATCGGCCGCTAAGCGCCGGGCCGTTTCTACACTCCACTATGCTTAAGGCGTATAATAATAGTCTGCTCTATGAGTACGCCTGAAGAACCACAGATTCCCCGGGAAGAGTTGGACCACATACCCGGCGCTGAGCCATCCTCGCGCATGGACGTCTGGTGGTGGCTGGTAGCACTGGTGGTCGGCATCACGGCACTTTTACTAATAGCCCGGCCCGACCCTTTCCTGAATATTTTCAAATTCGTCCAGGACGGCATCGTGATAACGATAACCGTCACACTGGCCTCCTTTTTACTGGTATTGATCGTAGGCATGGTGGGCGGACTGGGCCGACTATCGAGTAATCGCGCCGTCTATATCATCTCCACCCTGTACGTGGAGCTGGTGCGCGGCGTGCCGCTGCTGGTGCAATTAATAATCTGGTACTTCGCGGTGCCGGTTATGATCCAGTCTCTGGGCAAGGCCTGGGGTCTGGCGGCGCTTGAGGGCTTCCAGGCAGACCCGGTGGTGATGGCCATAATCGGCCTGGTCTTCTGCTACGGCGCATATATGAGCGAGATCTACCGTGCCGGCATCCAGAGCATCCCCAGAGGACAGATGGAGGCCGCACGCAGCCTGGGTATGACTTACTTCCAGTCTATGCGACATGTCGTCCTGCCGCAGGCCGTACGCGTTATCCTGCCACCCATCGGCAACGAGTTCATCGCATTGCTCAAGGATTCCTCGCTGGTCAGCGTGGTTGCCGTGGCTGACCTGACACGCCGCGGCCGGGAATACGCATCGATCCACTTCGATCCCATCGAGGTATGGCTGCTGGTGGCTCTGCTGTATCTTATTATGACCCTATTTTCGGCACGCCTGGTGAACTGGATAGAAAAGAAAACCAAATTCGAGAGGTAATGCTTGGCGGAGCCTATTATTAGCATCCGTGGGGTGCACAAATACTTCGGCAGGGTCCACGCGCTGCGCGGCCTGGACCTCGACATAGTCAGGGGCGAGGTCGTGGTCATCGTCGGCCCGTCCGGCTCCGGGAAATCAACGCTGCTGCGCTGTATTAACCGTCTTGAGACCTACGAGAAAGGCAAAATCGTGGTGGACGGCATTCCACTGGACAGCGCCAGGAATATCAACGCCGTGCGGCGCGAAGTAGGCATGGTCTTCCAGTCGTTCAACCTCTTCAGCCACCTCACCGTCCTGGACAACCTGATGCTGGCCCAGCGCGTGGTGCGCAAACGCCCGCCGGCTGAGGCCCGTCAGACAGCGTTGGAACTGCTTAAAAAGGTGGGTATACCCGATAAAGCTGATGCAAAACCGGCCCAGCTTTCAGGAGGACAGCAACAGAGGGTGGCCATCGCCCGGGCACTGGCAATGAATCCCAATGTCATGCTTTTCGATGAACCCACCAGTGCCCTTGACCCGGAGATGATCAAAGAGGTGCTTGAGGTGATGCTGGCGCTGGCCGCCGAGGGAATGACCATGGCTGTGGTCTCGCACGAGATGGGCTTCACGCGTGCTGCGGCAAAACGTGTCATTTTCATGGACGAGGGACAGATCATCGAGGAAGCCCCGCCCGAAGCGCTCTTCAATTCCCCCCAGCACGAGCGGACCAGGCAGTTCCTGGGCAAGATACTCAGCCACTAACCCTGACTTACTTAATAGCCTTCCCCTTCCTTATCTCGCCCTATAACCACATACTCCAGGGCTGAGATGAAGAAGATGGTGAACAAAATGATTGCCAGCATATCACCCGGCCGGAAGCCGTTGGTCTTCAAGAATTCACCCACGGACGTATTATCATACATCCACGAGGCCAGCATAAAAAAGTTGAAGATGGTGAGGTAAAACGTGATGCGGCTGAACGTGTAGTTGGTCGCTTTGCGGATCACGTGCTTGACATAGTTGTAGGTGTCCATGGTTCTCCTTTTATTTAGAAATTTGTGCGTCGGATAATTAATACCGAACGTAAGTATCTGCCAACATGATTATCACGGGAAGATTGTTTTGCTGCATCCGCTATGAGACTTGAAAATGATTATTGTAGCACGCCCAGCAGGCCGCGGAGCAAAATGACAGCCGCTTTCTTGTCCAGGGGCTCATTGTTATTCCCGCACTTCGGTGACTGACTGCAGGCCGGGCAGCCTTCGCGGCAGGGACACTCTTCAATAGTCTTGAGCGTGGCAGCCCACAGACCCTCGATTATCTGGTAGCCCTTCTCGGCTATGCCTATACCGCCCGGATAGCCGTCGTAAATAAAAATCTGCGCCCTTCCGGTATCGATATGAAAGGGCGTGGAGACTCCCCCGATATCATTGCGGTCGCACATGGCGAAGAGGGGCAGTATGGCGATAGCGGCATGTTCAACCGCGTGAAGCCCTCCGTGAAAATCGAGCTTGCTCTTCTCTATAGCTTCCATCGCCTGCTGCGGCAGATCGAACCACAACGACTGGGTGATGAAACGCATGGGAGGCAGGTCCAGCAGATCTTCGCCGATAACCTCGTCGGTATAGTGCTTCTTCTTACGAAACCCTTCGACCTGGTTGGTCACATCCACCATGCCGAGGCGGACTTTCACGCCGCCGGACTCTTTCTCCTTCATTTGCTGCAGCACCTTTATATCGGTCAACTCCATGGTCTGCGTGTAATAAGGGACTGCGGCCGGCTCTATGACCGCTATATGCTTCTCGATATCAAGCTCCTTAACAAAATAAGAATCTCCCTGATGCAGGTAGATCGCGCCGGGGTGCACCTGCCAGAAGGCATGGTCCTCCTCGATCGTCTCCAGTACCTGGTATCCCCTGGAGGCATCCAGCAGCTGATACTGGTTGGAAGAGGCGGTCCTGATATTCACTTCCTGCGCCGGGTGGGAGAGCTGGGGCGCAATATGCCAGTGGTCGCCGTCCTTCCTCAGCTTTCCCTCTTCGCCCAGCTCGGCTTCGGCTGCATCGAGCGCATCGCCGAAATATTCCCTGTCCTTTTCATCGATGTGTTTCTCCCAGGCGGCGCAGAGCAAATGCGGATGAAGTATGTTGATGTTCTCCCAGTTGATCAGGGCATTCTCAAAGGGCTTGCCGAAAAAGAAATCGGGATTATGCATGAAATACTGGTCCAGCGGATTATTCTGTGCCACGAAAAAGGAGACCGATCTCTCCCCCCGCCGACCGCTTCGCCCGGCCTGCTGCCATGTGCTGGCGATGCTGCCAGGGTACCCTGTCAGAACCGTGGCATCCAGCCCGCCGATGTCGATGCCGAGCTCGAGGGCGCTGGTAGCCACCGCCCCCAGCAGCTCGCCTGAGAACAGCTCACGTTCTATCTCGCGCCGATCGGAGGCCAGGTAGCCCGCACGGTAGGGCTTGATTTTTTCGCTCAGAGGGCTGCCCAGCAGGTCGCGGCTGTAAACGTAAATCAGCTCAGTCAACCTGCGTGTCGAGGCAAAGGCAAGGGTACGCACCTGTTTGCGTATAAGCTCCGTGAACAGGTGGGTCACCTCGCTGTTAGCGCTGCGGCGCAGGCTGCGAGCCTCGTCGACGATGGGGGGATTCCAGAAGACGAACGCCTTGCCCCCGTAAGGAGCGCCATCGCCATCCACGACTGTGAAAGGCAGCCCCGCCAATCCCTCAGCATGCTGTCCCGGATTGGCAATCGTAGCTGAACAGAACACAAATTGTGGCCTGCTGCCGTAATGAGCACATATGCGCCTCAGCCTGCGCAGGACGCAGGCTACATGCGAACCGAACACACCCCGGTACACATGTGCCTCATCCACCACCACATATTTGAGTCGCCTGAAGAACCTGTCCCACGATTTATGGTTCGGCAAAATGCCGGCATGCAGCATATCCGGATTGGTGAGCACAATACGTGTTCTTTTCCTGATGCCCGAACGGTCTTCGACGGGCGTATCGCCATCATAGGTAGCGCATTCCCAGGGCAGATTAATGGTCTCGCCGGCCAGCCAGGTAAGTCCGCGCAACTGGTCCTGCGCCAGGGCCTTGGTCGGGAAAAGGTAGAGGGCCCGGGCATAAGGCTGCTCCAGCATGGTATTGAGGACGGGTATGTTGTAGCAGAGGGTCTTGCCGCTGGCGCTGGGTGTTGCGACCATGACATTATTGCCCAGCCTGATACTGTTAATAGCCTCAGCCTGGTGCACATAAAGGGTGCTCAATCCAAGCCTGTCGAGCCGCTCCTGCAGAACAGGGTGAAGGGGCATGTCCGGCCAGCCGGGACGGGCGTCGCGCGGAGGTATGTACTGAACATGAACGATCTGGTCTTTATATTCGGGATCGTTTTTGAGATAGTCGAGGAACGCGGAGGTGTCCATATGTCAATTATACAGCCCGTGATTCAAAACCTGATTCAATAGGTTTCGATCTCTTTCTCCACGATCTCAACCGAAGGATAATCGTGTTCTATCAGACTGATGGCCGCGCTGATGATCTCATCCACGCGGTAGTTGTGGTTGGAGACGCAGGCCAATCCGATTGTGGTCATCTGCCACAGGTCATGGTCGTCGACCTCGGCGATGGAAATGTTGAACTGTTTCTGCAGGCGTGTTACAAGTGATTTGACGACGCTTCTTTTATCCTTGAGAGACCTGCTCCCCGGGATATGGATCTTCAATTTGCAGACGCCT
>CAYVBI010000154.1:0-5178 GCA_964448985.1 uncultured Dehalococcoidales bacterium | reverse complement strand
GTGTGACCCCTTTAACAAGTCAATTATGCAGGATAACGGCTGGCGACTGGGAGAGAAAGGGCAGCGCTGGACATGGCTACGGGCATTTAATACAATGAGCCAGGCAGTTCGTTCGCAATAGTCCGCCGGGGTAAGCACAGGAGAATAGCATGAACAGCTCACCTTCAGATGAGCAGGCCGCAATCTATACGCGCCCGTCCGAGATCCTGAAGTACCTGATCCGCCATAACACGGTCAATCCACCGGGGAATGAAGCTGCCTGCATCAACTATATCAAAGGGCTGCTGGACTGGGCGGGTGTACAGAACACGATCGTGGCCGGTGAACCGTCCCGCCCCAACCTGATAGCCCGCATCCAGGGCCGGGGTTCTGCGCCGCCGCTGTTGATGTACGGTCACATAGACGTTGTGACCACCGACAATCAGAAATGGAGGCTCAGTCCCTTTGCAGGAGAGGAGCTGGACGGATATGTATGGGGACGCGGCGCGCTGGACATGAAAGGCGGCATAGCCATGATGCTGGCAGCCATGATGCGCGCTAAAATCGAAGGCCTTATACCCGCCGGCGACGTACTGCTGGCGGTGCTCAGCGACGAGGAGAACCGCAGCACCTATGGCGCCGAATACCTGGTCACCAGCCAGGCGCAGCTTTTCCAGGGCGTTAAATACGCCATCGGCGAGTTCGGCGGCTACACATCACACATACTGAGGCGCCGCTTCTACCCCATCATGGTATCGGAAAAGCAGGGCTGCGGCCTGATAGCCAACATCTACGGCAAGGGCGGTCACGGGGCGTGGCCCGAGCGGGGCGGCATCATGGCGAGAGTGGCGCGCTTTTTACACAACCTGGAACACCGCCTCCCGGTACATATAACATCCGTTGCCAGGGAGCAGGTCCGCTGCACGGCCGAGGGGCTGCCCAGCCCGCTCAAGCAGACCTTCATGCAGATGCTCATCCCGGCGCTGACCAATTCAGTCCTCGATACCTTCGGCCGGCAGGTGCGCATGTTCGACCCCATCCTGCATAATACCGTCGCAGCCACCACCATACGCGGCGGAGAGAGCTGCAACCAGATCCCCTGCCAGGTTTCCCTGGGCCTTGATTGCCGCCTGCTGCCGGGCTTTACACCGGACGATATCATCGCCGAGCTAAAAGGCCTTGCGGGCAGCGACGTGGAATACGAGGTGTCCTATTTCGGCGGCGGCATGCCCGAGCCCGACATGGGCCTCTACGATACGCTGGCTGAAATACTTGGCGACGCTGACCCGGGCAGCACCCCCACACCCATGCTCTTCCCGGCCGTGACGGACGCCCGCCTCTTCGGCAGGCTGGGCATACAGACCTATGGATTCACACCCCTCAAGCTGCCCTCCGACATCAACTTCGAACAGCTCTTCCACGCAGCGGACGAGCGCGTGCCGGTCAAGGCCCTTGCCTTCGGGACCGAGGCCATTTACGAGTTGCTTCAGCGGTTCGGGGAGTAAGTACCTCCATCCATCGCATCATCCCTGTATACTCCCTCATGTGACTTTAATCATACCTGCTGATGAGGTCCGACCTTAGAATGAAGCGGTGGATATGCTGTTCAAATGCCCGGGGCCTTCGGGCGGCGGCGCACCCGCCCTTTATATAAGGCCGTGTCCCCGATGCGGCGGGGAGGTGGAGATCTTCTCCACGGACGTCAGTGTCGAATGTCCCGGCTGCGGACTGGCCGTCTTGAACAACGCCAATTCCTGCGCGGAGTATTGCCGGTATGCGGAGCAGTGCCGGGACAAAGGGAATTTACACCGAGTTCAAATATAGTAGCGCATAAACCCGGGAGGCGTGTAATGGAACAAGCTGCGAGCAGGATTAAACGCAAGATAGTTAAAATCGACGAAGATAAATGCGACGGCTGCGGACTGTGCATCATGTCATGCGCCGAGGGGGCCTTGAAGATAATAGACGGCAAGGCCCGGCTGGTCTCCGATAAATATTGCGACAGCCTGGGCGCCTGCCTGTCCGAGTGCCCGCGGGGCGCCATCAGCTTCGAAGAGCGGCAGGCGGAGCCTTACGACGAGTCAGCGGTCAAAAAGCACCTGGCGGAGATGCCTGCGCCCGGCCCCGGCCAGGCCTGCGGCTGCCCTTCCGGCGTTCTCAAACATTTCGGCAATGAGGATACCCTGCCCCACGGCTGCCCGTCCTCCAGCGTCTCGCAATTCAAGCCAGTCTCAAAAGGGCAGGCGCGCGTGAAATCCGAGAATGAACCTTCGCAACTTGCCCACTGGCCCGTGCAGCTCACCCTCGTCCCGGCCAAAGCGCCTTTTTTGCAGGGCGCCGATGTCCTGCTGGCCGCCGACTGCACTGCCTTCGCCTGCGGCGGATTTCACCGGGATTTCCTAAAAAACCATGCCCTGCTGGTGGCCTGTCCCAAGCTGGATAACTACGAAGCACACCTGGCTAAACTCAGCGAGATATTGCGCCAGTCGGACGTCAGAAGCCTTAGCGTCCTGCGTATGGAAGTGCCCTGCTGCGCAGGCTTGACCCGTATGGCCATGCAGGCAATTCTATCGAGTAACAAGGACATCCCCTTCAAAGAATCCATCCTCAGCACACAGGGCGAAATAATAAATTAAGCGGAGTTTGCCCTGGAAGAGGGCCGCTTCTCGTACCACAGCCCGGTGCGTATCATTTATGTCCACACAAAAATGGACGGCATAGCCACAGCCATTGAGGAGAGGAGGAAGGGGCCGGATATTTAATAGTCTATGGTAAAATGATCCCTTGATGAGAACCGCTGAAGAAATAACCTTGAACCTGTCGGGTTACGATAACTACGGCGAAGTGCTGATTGAATCGGCGGGCACCAGGATCGCGCTCTCTCTCTATCGTTCCGGCGATAACCGGCCATGCATCGTCTTCATCCCCGGCACGATGACCCACCCGCTGTTCTACGACGATTTCCTGTCGTTGCTGGCCGGAGCGGGTTATAACGTCGCCGGCGTTCACCTGTTATCTCACGGAAAAAGCCCGCGGGAGAAAATGCTGTTCACGTTTGCAGATATGCTGCAGAACATCAGGGACAGCGTAAGTTACTGCCTGGATAATGTCAGCAGCGATGTAATCCTGATGGGCTCATCCCAGGGAGGTATTTTAAGCCTTGCCGCAGCCGGGACCGACAGCCGCATTAAAGCGGTATTTCCCAATAATGTGCTGCTGCCCTCGCTGAGCAGCTCGATTTATATAACGAGATTCCCCGGCTTCCTGAAACCTTGTCATAAGCCCTTAACTTCACTGATGAAGCTTGCAGCCCGGGTCGCCCCCGGCGCACAGCTGCCGCCTTCTTTTTACCTCGATTTCGACAGGGTTTCCAGGTCGCAGGCGCTGGTAGAACTGTTTTTCAGCGATCCGCTCAACCGTTCCTCTTACCCCCTCTGCTTCCTGGCATCTCTGTTCACAGCAGATTTAAAAAGTGTCTCAGACGGCAGCATCAAATGCCCGGTGGTGGTAATCGCCTCCACCGGTGATACGCTTTTCCCCTACAGTTACTGCCTCGAGGTATACGAAAAAATCGCAGCCCCACATAAAGAGATGCTGGTATTCGATGAACCCTATCATCTGATATTCAACGAATGTTGTGAGCGTGTAATCGGGCCGATCATCAGCAAACTGAATGAATTTGTATAATGCGCAAAAAAGTACGGCCATAATTACGTTGTAGCTTTTGCACAGGTGGAGTGAGCTCTCTACCCCTCTGCTATAGACCTGCGCAGAGCCAGTATCATCTCAGGGACGTCGATCTTCATGGGGCACCTCACCTTGCACCGCCCACAGGTCAGGCAGGTATAGGCCATGGAAGAGGCCTTCTCCATGTTACGGGTGACCTCAGCGGCCCACACCGCCCCTATGCCCGCGAAATACTTATCGCCGAAATAACCCGCCGTGAGACCGAATACCGGGCATTCATAAAGGCAGCCGCCGCAGCGCAGGCAATACAGCGCCTGCCGCAGCACAGGGTCCCTGGCCAGATGCGTCCTGCCGTCATCCAGGAAGATAACGTGGAACTCTTTGGGGCCGTGAACACCGTAAGTGGTCACTTTCTCTATGTCACCCGTCTTGCTGGGGCCTGAAATCATGCTGACGTAAGACGGCACGGTGTAGTTGGCATAGCGCCAGGTGACTTCGGCGACCTTGAAGGCCTCTTCCAGCGTCGGGACCAGCTTTTCCATACCGACAAGGGCGATATGCACAGGCGGGGCGCTTGTAGCCAGGCGGATATTGCCCTCGTTCTCAATTAAAAACAGCGTGCCCGTATCGGCGGAAACCACGTTGGCGCTGCTGATGCCAAAGTCCGCCTTGAAAAATTTCTCCCGCAGCAATTCCCGCGCCGTGGCCACCAGCGTATCGATATCCGGCTGCAGTTTGCGACCTGTTATCTGCGAGAACAGCCTGGCCACATCCTCCCTGGGCACATGTATGGCGGGGGAAAGGATGTGCATGGGGCGCTGCCCCAGCTTCTGTATTATGAATTCGCCCAGGTCGGTCTCGTATACCTCGTTTCCCGCCTCCTCCAGATGCTCGCGCAGCCGTATCTCCTCGGCCGTCATGCTCTTGGCCTTAACTACCAGCTTCTTCTTTCCGACGATTTCCCCGATGATCCTGAGCGCGTCCCCGGCTGTCCTGGCGATGTGAGATTTGCCCTTGTTCTCCTCTATGCTGCGGCCCGCCGTCCTGGCCAGCTCCGCCATTTGCTGCACGGACGCCTCTTTTATCAGCCTGACCTCTTCAGCCATTTTCACCGTGTGCGGGAATTTCTTCAGAGCATGATCTGTGTTCACACGGTAGCTTTTAATGGCGCGCGACAGCGCCAGCCGTATACGCCCGCTGCCGGCTGCGTCCCTGAGCTCTTTCCTGTAATCCTTCGATATAGACATAACCTGTTTTCAGCGGCGCACGGGAGCGCCTTTACAAATTATAATACGTCCTTATTTTGTGTTCATAGACCTGGCCAGCAGTGTGGCGATATCCATGACCTGGACCCTGTCCTTTTTCAATGCTTTCAGACCGCTTTTAAGCTGCATCAGGCAGCCGGGGCACTGGGTGGTTATGACATCGGCGCTGGTATCGGCCAGCTCTCTTATTCTACCCTCGGCCAGCGTCTGGCTCATATCGGGAAATACGACCTCGAAGCCGCCGCCG
>CAYVBI010000153.1:0-5182 GCA_964448985.1 uncultured Dehalococcoidales bacterium | reverse complement strand
TGGGGCTGCCAGGAAGGGAGGGCAGAACATCTCGGGATCGATGGGGAAGACCGGCGGAGGAAGCTGGACAGCGATGCAGTCGACGTTCTCATCATCAGCCATGGCCTCTATGAAGGCGCCATGGTTGTTGTTGAAAGAGCTGAAGGTATAGATGATACCGAAGTCGTAAGGATTCAGCTCTATCTCCCAGGCAGGAAAGGTCTTGTGCAACCTTGCGTAGCTTGATTGCCCCGGTTTGGCCATAACCAGGCCGTTCTGATAGATGGTGTCCGTAGCCAGTACAGCCTCGCCTCCGGGGAAGGTAGCGAGTGCGATACGGTTCCCTCTTGGGACAGGGAGGTAGGAAAAAGCCTTGGCCAGATAGAGGAAATCGTCCAGCGTGTCTGCCTTAATGGCCCCGGCCTGCTTTAGAGCAACATCAAAAACGATATCGCTGCCCTGTAACAGCGATCCCGTATGCGACATGGCCGCCTTCGCTCCGGCTTCGGTCCTTCCACCTTTTAGAACGATGACGGGTTTCCTGCAGGTTGTCTGTTTGAGAAGGTCAAAGAACCTGCGTCCGCCGCCCTTGATGGATTCAAGGTGAACGCATATGACCTCGGTCTCAGGATCCTGAGAAAGGTACTCCAGGGCGTCGACCTCATTAATATCCATCTTGTTACCGAGATCGATCAATTTGGCCAGGCCGAGATGGAAATCGGAGAGCATCCAGTTTAAGCGTGGCTCATACATGCCCGACTGAAAGATGAAGGAAACCTTGCCCGGGATCAAAGCGGTCATGGTGAAAAAGCTGATGACCAATTTGTTGGAGCTGTTGATAGGGCTGAGAGCGTTGGGACCGATGGCCCTGATCCCTTTGGCCTTCAGTATGCCGGCAATCTCGTCCTGGATTTTCTTTCCCTCAGGTCCGATCTCCGAGAATCCACCCGTGACGACGACGGCGCCGCCGATCTTATCGCCCGGCAGGTTCTTTATGATATCGAGGACGTTGCGCGCGGCGACGGAGACCACGACAAGGTCTACATATTCACCTATATCGTCGAAGCTTTTGAACGTCTTGATGCCGTACACTTCATCCTGGTGGGGATTGACAGGGTAGATTTTGCCCTGGTAACCCATATTGACCAGGTTTTCTACCAGATGATAGTTAACGGCGAATTTATTATTGGAGGCGCCGATGACAGCAACGCTCGAGGGGTAAAGAAACCTGTTAAGAAAGTGCTCTGGCATTTATACCCTCACCCTGCCCTCTCCCAGGGGAGAGGGTTGCTAATTACTAATAGGAACCTGCGGTTCCTCTTCAACTCTTCCTTCCGATTATGACCTCAAAGTGGCGCCCAGTTCTTTGGAAAGCTGTTCCAGGATGCGCTTCTGAACTTTATCGACTTCCTCGTCTTTGAGGGTGCGGTCCGCAGCCTGATAGGTAAGTCTGAATGCGACTGACTTTTTGCCTTCGGGTACCTGTTCTCCCACATATAGATCAAATAGCTGCATGTCAGATACCAGGCTAAAGCCTTTTACAACGTCCACTATTTTCTGATAATCGACACCTGTATCCAGCAACATCGCGATATCCCGCGTAATGCCCGGATATTTGGAGACAGCTTTGTATACAAGAGGCTTCGACGATAACGTCAGCAGCTTATCCACATCGAGCTCAAACATAATGGCTGGTTCGGCGATATCGAAATGCCTCAGGACGGCCGGATGGACTTCGCCGATCACGCCGATTTTAACCGAATCGACTATGACGTCGGCGTTCTTGGCCGGGCTCAGTGTGACATCATTGCCAGTAAAATAATCTGCTTTAATGCCCAACCTGCCTAACAATGTATCCACAATACCTTTAACAAAATAGAAATCAACCGGCGCGGATTTGGATTGCCAGTACATCTCCGGCGCCACGGTATCGACCAATCCGCACAATATCTCATTTTCCACGGGCAGATCTTTCGGCTGCGGCAAAAAGACTTTGGCTATCTCAAACAGCCGTATATTGTTTTCCCTGTTGCGTTGATTGCGGGCCAGTACCGACAGAGCGCCCGCGCGCAGACTGGTGCGCAGGTATTCAAGCTCCCTGCTCATAGCGTTGGCGATTTTCAGCGGTTCGGTGACCGGTGTTTCAATCTCCGCCGACAGCTTTCCCAACACGTCCAGGCTGGTCAGAGGGTATGTGATGATCTCCTGAAAGCCACATCCGACCAGGATATCCTGAAGGCTGCGCCTGAAAGCTACCGCAGGCGCGCTCTCCCCAGTCGGCAGTGGTGAGCTTAGCATGGATTCAGGAATATTTTCGTACCCCGTAGCCCGCGCCACCTCTTCAACAAGGTCGGCGGTGATATTGATATCGTTTCTCCACCAGGGCGCATCCACCAGGATCGTCCCTTTGCCTCCCTTTTTGCAATGCAAACCCAGGGATTCCAGGCACTTCCTGATGCCCTCCTCGCCTATGATCATACCGAGCGTACGTTGTACATCGCGCTCGGAAATTGGAATCGGCTTTCTCTCCTTCTTGCCCGGGTAAATATCGATGACGTCTTTAGCCGCTTTACCTCCACCAAACTGCGCGATAAGCTGTGTCGCCCTCTTGACGGCCATCATGGCAAGCTCCGGGTTAAGCCCTTTTTCAAATCTGGCCGAGGCCTCGCTGCCCAGCTTGAGCTCCTGAGCTCCATGGTGGATCGCAGCCTGGCTGAAATTGGCTGACTCGATCAATATTGTCGTGGTGGAATCCCTGACCTCGGAACTCAATCCGCCCATGATGCCTGCAACGGCAACAGCGCGCTCTGCATCTGCAATAAGCAGGATGTCCCGGCTGAATTTACGCTCCATTTCGTCAAGTGTATACATGGTCTCGCCATCGTCTGCCCGCCTGACTATGATCTTGTGTCCCCTGATCTCACGGTAGTCAAAAGCATGCAATGGCTGGCCGAACTCCAGCATGACATAGTTGGTGACGTCCACGATATTGTTTATGGGCCTTGCACCGCAGGCAGCCAGCCTATCCTGCATCCACTGGGGCGAGGGCCCGATAGTGATGCCATCGACGATGCTGGCGCAGTACCTGGGACAAAGATCAGCATCCCTGACCTCCACAGAACCATACGACCCCACTTCCTTGTTGCCTTCCGAATATGCCAGATCGGGCATGCGGAACGGGTTGCCGGTTATGGCCGCCACCTCGCGGGCTATGCCCATGATGGAGAGGCAGTCAGCCCTGTTGGGAGTAATATCGATATCTAAAATAATCTCTCCCAGGTAATCCGCCAGCGGCTTGCCGATTTCATATTCCTGGGGCAGCACCAGTATGCCCTCGTAATTGTCGGATATACCCAACTCCTTCTCTGCGCATATCATCCCCTCGGAAACAACGCCCCTGATCTTGGCCGGCTTCAATTCCTCGCTTTTCCCTGTATGACCGTCAATAAGCACGGCCCCGACCAGGGCAAAGGCTATTTTATCGTTGACGACCAGATTCGGCGCGCCGCAGACCACCGTTATCTGCCTGCTGCCCAGGTCAACAGTGGCCAGCCTCAATCGATCAGCGTCGGGATGCGGATCGACGGCAAGTATACGACCCACGATAACCTTGTCCCAGGTGCCGCCGATGACCTGGATCTCCGAGACTTCCAGTCCGGCCAGTGTTAGCTTCCCTGCAAGCTCGTCGACAGGGATATCGATATCGACGTAGTCTTTAAGCCATTTCAATGGAGCTTTCATTAAATACCTTCAGCTCAAAACTGCTTTAAGAACTTCAGATCGTTGCCATAGAAAAGCCTGATATCGTCAATGCCGTAACGCAGTATCGGTATCCTTTCCACTCCCATGCCGAAAGCAAATCCGGAATACACGTCGGGATCGATGCCGCAGCCGCGCAGCACCTCGGGATGCACCATACCGGCGCCCAGTATCTCGATCCATCCGCTATTGCTGCACAGCCGGCATCCCTTTCCACCGCACATGAAGCAGTCGATTGCGATCTCGACGCCGGGTTCTACGAAAGGAAAATAATCGCAGCGGAAGCGGCATTTACGGTCCTGGCCGAAAAGCCGGCGCGCGAATTCAAATAGCGTGCCTTTAAGGTCAGCCATGGTGATGTTCGTGTCCACAGCCAGCCCCTCCACCTGGGAGAACATCCACTCATGTGTGGCATCCGTAGCCTCGTAACGGTATACCCTGCCGGGAGCAACCACGCGGATGGGGGGCTTCTCCTGCTCCATGGTCCTTATCTGGACCGGCGAGGTATGCGTGCGCATTAACATCGGCCTTCCACCGTTCGGCGCCTCGTAATCCACCCACAGCGTGGCAAAGCCGTCCCGGGCAGGATGTTCGGCAGGCATGTTGAGGGCTTCGAAATTGTAGTACTCCCATTCCACCTCGGGCCCTTCCACCACCTTGAATCCCATGCCGGTGAAAATACCGCATATCTCCCGGATAGTCCTGGTGGTAAGGTGAAGGCGTCCGAGCTGATAGGGTTGCCCGGGCAGGCTTACATCTATCCTCTCGCGCTGAAGAGATTCATGCCTGGAAAGTTCGATCTTTTCTTTATGCGCCTGGTAAAGGTCTTCAAGACTGGATTTTACCTGGTTAGCCCTTGCCCCCAGTTCACGCCTTTCGTCGATGGGGACATTTCCCAGTGAGCGTAAAATATTGATTAATTTGCTCTTCCTGCCGAGGTAACGGACGCGCCACGATTCCAGCTCTTCAAGGCTGGTTAATTTTTGCAGTTCAGCATTGGCTTGCGAAGCGACTTCTTCAACCTGGTCCGTCATTTACAGATCAATCGGGATGTTAGTTCTTTAGTTTGCCGGCCGCCACCTTGACCAGCTCAGAAAATTTGGACGGGTCATGGACCGCGATATCAGCGAGTATCTTGCGATTGATATTTACTTCCGCCAGTGTCAGGCCGTTGATAAACTGGCTGTAAGTAAGTCCGCCGTCCCGTGCAGCGGCATTGATCCTGGCGATCCATAGCTTGCGCATATCTCCCTTGCGCTCCCTGCGATGCCCGTAGGAATAATCGAGGGCATGCAGCATCGATTCGTGAGCGTGCCTGTAAAGGGAATGACGCTTCCCCCTGTGGCCTTTAGTTAATCCAAGTACCTTCTTATGGCGTTTATGGCTGACGACGCCGCCTTTAACTCTTGGCAACTGAGTCCTCCTGAATACCTACTGGTAAGGT
>CAYVBI010000152.1:0-5252 GCA_964448985.1 uncultured Dehalococcoidales bacterium | reverse complement strand
GGCCAGCGCGCGGTAACGGTTGACCTGCGTGTCGATCAGGCCCAGCTGGTTCCAGGAGACACCGTCGTCCAGGCTGAGAGAGAAGGCCGACTCGTCCAGCGGCGCCGACGCCCAGGGTGCGCCGTTGATATCGGCCCACTCGGCAGGGCTGCTGCGGTTGCCGGAGCCGGTGCCTGCGAAGGCATTGGAGCCGTCACCCGTCCAGGCAACCTGCGCGTTGCCGCAGCCGGTGTTGTAACCGCCCGTGGGCGGCTTGAGCGGCTTTATCCAGGTGCTGCAGTTTGCCAGAGGATCGGCTGTGAACCAGACATGGGCCTCACCCGTTAGATTGTTGGATTCAACGCATCCCGCCAGCAGCTTGCCCGATGAGGTTGAGCCGCTGTAGGCGATGGAGCTGATGCGCGGTTTGCTTACGGGGACGTTGAGACGGGTGACGATGGTATCGTTGAGGCGGTAGACGTCGTCCAGCGGCCGTGATATGCCCATGGCAGTACCGTTGGAGTCGCAGGCGGCGAATATGATGCGTCCGGCGCCGGAGCCGCCGTCGAAATCATCCGGCAGGGCCAGACTACTAATTATAACCCGGGCCTTGCCGCTGGAAGAAGCCCCGGCCTGGTCGGATGCGCATAGCTCAACAGGGTAGCTCGTCGCCACGTTCCAGAAGCATGCGTTGGCGCCCGTATCACGAAATCCTAGGTTAATGTAGGTGCGCTGCACGGTGCAGGCGATGACGACCAGCGTCGCATCCACGCCATAGGAGGGCGAAGGCTGCAGAGCGAGGATGTCTCCACCCGCGAAGCCTTGAGCCTGCCAGCCCGCCAGGCCGGGGCAGCGCAGCACGTAAACCTCGCCCTGCGCAAGGACGTTTGCGGGACTGCGGCTACCCACGATAATATCGCGGACCTGTGTCTCGCGGTAAGCATAAGACTCCGTTACGGCGATGCTGCCTATTTGCTCATCGGGGCCGTACAGGAAGGGGATGGCCCCGCTGTAGTTCCATATAGTGCCGCCGTCCTCGCTGTAATAGACCTCCCTGCGACGGTCGCCTGCCGCATTCAT
This sequence comes from uncultured Dehalococcoidales bacterium, assembly GCA_964448985.1. Taxonomy (GTDB): domain Bacteria; phylum Chloroflexota; class Dehalococcoidia; order GIF9; family UBA5629; genus CAIMUM01. Next base: position 4,193 of record CAYVBI010000152.1, on the reverse strand, counting down.
GCAGACGGCCGCCACGAGATCGGTATTGTCGGGCGCAACGGCCAGGGCCGCCACGGGGAAGACCGGCGCCGGCGGGCCGGATGTTCGGGCCAGCCAATGCGTCGGACGCGGGCTCCAGGAGATGCCGCCGTCCTCGCTGCGCCAGACTCCCGCATTGGTAACCAGTCCCGAGCTGGAATCGGGTATGTCCAGCATATAAATGATCATGCCGTCGTGCGAGACGGCCAGCGCATTTATCTCGCTGCGGTATCGTATATCATTGCGCTGAGGGTAGCCGCCGGGCGTATCGATAGTCCCCCACTTAAGGATACAGGATGACGGCGTGCCGGCCAGAACTATGTGAGGTTGAGAGAACGGTATCAGCAGCGTTATGGCTGCAATGAGGATGATAACGCGGAGGCAGGATCTGGAACTTATCTTTCCCGGATGAAGGCCGGTTCTATCCACGCCGCACTTCCCCGCCTCCATGGTCCGTCGGACTCAATTATAAAAATAAATTCGATTTTAAGGCCGGCCGGTTTGCCCGGGTCGACCGCGTAATTATCTATCTTATTCATAGGCCGAAATCGTGTTCGAGACAGTTGTTCGACCGGTCGCTCTCCGCGCAGGATTCGTCGCTATTAACGCATATACGTATATTAACAGCATCCATGCCTGTGCTCTGGCCGCCCTGGCTGGTAATGTAGTTAAAGCGCGGCGAGAAATGATACTGCTGGAAGGCCTCCACGCGCTCTTCGCCGGCCGCCAGCGGCGCCATGTAGTCCTGGGACACCTCCGTATCGTTTTTGTAGAGGCGCGATACGGTCGGGCAGGAGGCCAGGTTCCCCGTGTTTTTCACGCGGTAGGTCAGGATGTTGCCGCTGGTCCACAAATCCGTGATCTGCAGGTCCGGCTTCTCTTTGACCACAGGCGAGACCTTTACATTCAGTTGACTGGAGCTGACGCCGCCACGATTCATGGCGTACAGCGTGTAGGTGGTGTCTTCGGCAGGCGTGACAGATACACCGCCCTCCGCGTTAACGACCCCGGGCGCGGGCCGGATACCTATCCTGGACGCGTTTAAAACCTTCCAGCCAAGCTGCACGGGCTGGCCGGCGACTATCCGCGACGGGCTGGCGGTGAATGAGTCTATTTTAGGCAGCGGCACTGAAGGATCGCGCCGGATGGTGAAGCCGGCGCTGGCGCCGGGCCGACCGTCAATATATAGATCCGCCCGGTAATCACCGCTGATAAAGCCGCCGGCGGGCGCCGGCAGCGTAAATCCGACATAGCAGTCGGTATCGCAGGCGGTCTGATCATGAAGTATGAGCGGATCGGTCTCTTGGGACATCTCGCCCGTGATATAGACCCAGTTTGCCGTGACTACAGTATTTTCACTCACACCCGTGATCCCGGCAGAGCAGCAGACCTGCGGGTCGTCCACGTAAAAGGCGCTCCTGTTGTCGAGCGGGCGGTAACCGGATACAAAGCCGGTGGATAGCGTGAGGTCGACGATCGAAGGAGCGGTATCGGCAGCGCCTGCGCAGGACGACGCCAGCAGGATCAGAGCTGCGACCGGTACCAGGGCAAAGGAAGATTTTATACGAAGCATCATAAAGTTATATCACATATTACATATTATAGATATGATCTGTCAATGTATCAGCTTCAATCTTTATTCGGGCGTCCGAAGTATCTCCTGGTCATATAGACGATCCAGGTCCAGTGGGTGATTATATGGGTGCTGAAGAAAATCAGCAGCCCCACGGCCAGCCATTGGTGCACCTGTATCCAGGTGCGGCGGTCGAAGAGGACGGTTTTATCCGCCGCGCTGCCCTCGGGAAGGGCGAACCAGAGCAGGAACCCTGATATAACCAGCATGAGCAGTATGGTCCCCTCGATGGCGTCGAGTATATAATGCATGGTGGCCTTGCGCATGTTTACCTCCCGGTATCAGGCTTTGAATTTATTATAGCTCGGACACAGACTGCTGATAATGCAGTTGCCGAAGAGCGGGCGCTGCGCCCTGCAGGTCCTCCGCCCGTGCTCGATCATCAATACGTGGCAGCGGTAAGTGTCCTCAGCAGGGACCAGGCGCTCCATCTCGAGGTGGGCTGCGTCGGCCGTGGTCTTAGGCCCCACCAGCCCGAGCCTCCCGACCACGCGCAGGACATGGGTATCGACGGGGAAGGCCGGCATACCGAGCGAGAAGAGCAGGACACAACTGGCCGTCTTCATGCCAACGCCGGGCAGACGCGTCAGCCAGGCTCGGGCCGCTCCGAGTTCCAGGCCCTTGAGAAAGCGCAGGTCGTAGCCTCCGGCCTCTTTTTTAAGAAACCGCAACGCTCCCTGTATGTACCCGGATTTGACCTCCGCCAGGCCACCTGCCCTGATGGCCTCCGCGATACGCGCAGCCGGCGCATGCGCGACACTGTCCCAGCCGCCAAAGGAGTCAAGCAGTGACTTGAAGGCGCGCCGGGAATTGATGTCAGAAGTATTCTGAGAAAGGATGGTCAGGACAAGCTCGTCCACGGGCTCCAGCCGCCGCTCCGGGGTGCGGTCTCCATAGGCGGAGATGAGCAGTTTCAGAATTTTTTTGAGTTTATCCATGTCAGTGTACGCAGGGGCGTATTTTTAAACCTGGCCGCAAATTTTACGGGCGCACCTGAAGGTACGCCCCTACGATTCAATTTGAGCCTGCGCATAACCTCGTGACTATATCTTTGTAAACTTCCACGCCTTTCAGCATGCTCTCAAGGCCGATTTTCTCGTCGGTTCCGTGTATAGATTTGAGGTGTTCGCCGGGTATGACGGCCGGGCAGAAGCCGTACGAGACAACTCCCTTCTCCCTGAAGAAGCGTGAGTCGGTGGTGCCCAGCATCAGGTAGGGGGCTGCTATGGCGCCGGGATAGTGCTCCAGCAGCGCCGCTTCGATGGTTGCGTAGTCCTCCGTGTCCATGGTCGAGGCATTGCCCTCGCCCTTCATAATGAATTCGATCTGTATCTCGTCGTCCGCAAGCTGTTTTTTAACAAATGCAATCCACTCATCAATGTCCTGGCCCGGCAGCAGCCTGGTATCAACCTCGGCCTCGGCGTACGAGGGGATGACATTGACCTTATTGCCGCTGTGCAGCGAATTCAGGCTGACCGTGTTCCTGAGCATGGCGTTGACCTGCGGCATAGACAGGAGCCCGTTCTCCTCAACGATCTTTAGAAGCGTCTCGTCCTTGCCGTCCTCCACATAGGGCTTGAGAAAATCCCAGGCCTGCGACATCCGTCTGAAATACTCCGCCACTATGGGAGTCACCCTGGGTGCGCTTTTGTGGTCGAGCAGACGGTTTATCGCCTCGCTCAGCCGCTCCAGGGAATTGAGGCCGTGGGGTGTGGAGCCGTGGCCGGGCAGCCCCCTCCTTTTAAGCCTCATCCAGCAGGGCCCTTTCTCCCCGGGGGAGATCATGGCCAGCAGCCGATCAGGAACGATGCCCTCCACCACGTAGCTGCCCTCGTTGAGCACCAGGGATGCGCCGAATTCCCCGGGACGTTCACTCAGCATGTATTCCACGCCGCAGTCGGCGCCGGACTCCTCATCGGCCGTAGCCAGGAATACAAGGTCACGTCTGAGCGGCAGGCCTTTACGCCTGATATCCAGGAATGCCAGCAGCTGCATGATACCCAGGGATTTGGTATCGAGGGCGCCGCGGCCGCAGATATACCCGTCTATGATCTCTCCGCCGAAGGGGGCGAAGCTCCATTCGTTCCTGTCGGCCGCGATCACATCGGTATGGTGCAGAAGGATGAGCGGAGCCTCCCGTCCCGATCCCTTTATCTCCGCCCGTATAGAGACGCGTCCGGGCCTCGGTTCATACAGCCTGTAGGGTATGCCCGCGCCGGTCAGGATATCGGCAAAGAAATTTGACGCGAGATGTTCGTTTCCCGGAGGATTGGATGTGTCCAGCCTTATATAGCGGCTGAGCAGTTCGGCTGCGCCTGGATTCATGATCAGTTATTCTCCGCAATATTTCCTTCCAGAGATTATACCCTATTTGTAGCCGTTCTCATTGCCGGCCGATCTTTGCCGGACGGACGAAAGCGCCGCCTCCGTTATCGGCGGCTGCGGAGTTGATGCTATAATAATCAGGCATTCAGCTTGGAGGTAAAAATATGAGGCAATTTGCAGGCCAGGACGAGATCAAGGTATTCTGCGGCAACGCCCA
>CAYVBI010000151.1:0-5262 GCA_964448985.1 uncultured Dehalococcoidales bacterium | reverse complement strand
AAAGGTCAAACTGGTGATCGCGCCCTCCATCAAGACCGAGGGCAAATATTTCCAATCCACGCAGCAGAGCTGCTGATACCGGCTAACACTCCCCGTCCAATACCTAATATAGCTGCAGGTTTACTTTATATTTTACGTGCCATAAAGACCGTGACGATAGATGTGGCCACACTGATGAGACCCACGATGAGAAAGACAGTGGAGATACCGGCCATGTCCATGAAGACGCCGTACACGGGCTGCAGCAGGCTCTGCCCCTGCATCCCTATGCCGAAATAAATGCCGAAGACGATCCCGTGCATGCGCAGAGGCGTCCTCTCCATTAAATAGGTTTGGACCGCTGTTTCCCTCATCGCCCACACGATCCCGATAACAACTATCACCACCGCCAGGGCAGCAAAATAGTTCACGGTGGTAAAAAGCAGCATTGCCGGGCCTATGGCTATCAGCGCCAACAGCACGGTACGTTTGTTGCCCCACCTGTCCGAAAGCCATCCACCCAGCAGGCTGCCCAGTATTCCTGACGCTCTCAATATGCTTGTCCAGATTGCGGCCATGGTGCTGGTCAGGCTGTAATGGTCCATGAGATAAAGGGGCACAAAGGGCAGCAAAGAGCCGGAGGTGAATGTGACAACGAGTACGAGGATAATGACCGTCGATACTGATTTGAGCACTTGCCAGAGTGTCGGCGACGCAGCACCGCCACCAGGCCGTTCGGCGCTACCGGTTGTGATTTTTGTTTCGCGCGGGATACCGGGTTCAATTTTCCTCAGCCAGATGGCTACACACGGTCCCGCCACCATCGCCGGCACAGACAGTATCAGGAAGGCCATGTGCCAGCTAAGCGTGGCGGCGATTGCCGTACCGATAAAGGGGCCGATGCCGAAGCCTATGGCGCCGCCGATCATATGCAGCCCTATGGCCTTGCCGCGCCTGTCCTCGAAAAGGCTGCTTATGGCGGGCACGGCCGCCGGATGGTAAGCGCCGGCGAAGATACCCATAGCAACCAGCGCTATGAGCAGAGTGTTATAAGACGGCATCAGGCCCACTGCAAAACCGCTGATCCCCACCCCGGTCAAACCCAGTGTTATCGATATCCATCTATGCCTGATACGGTCGCCAACCCATCCACCCAGTATCTGCGAAAAACCCGAGGTGACGCTGTATGCAGAAACCAGCAGCCCGGCCTGGAAATAATTCATCTCCATATCCTGGCGGATAAACGGCAGCAGTGCGATAAGCAGGCCGGTCGTCAGGTCCTGGCTGAAGTGGGTAAAACAGAAGAAGAGGCTTACACCTCCACCCCATTGATTGAGCTGTTTTTTAAGCGTATCAAACAATTTTAATTTCATAGGGTGGTTTCTCAATGCAAGTCCTGATAAGAATCGGACTCACGTTGAATTAGGACGGTAGATGCCGGCTCATAGAAAGACCGACACCGCGTACCAGATGCCGAACCCTATCAGAATACTCGCACAAATACTGAAAACTATCTTTTGTACTCTCGGCGTCCACAGGTGCCTGGTGCGAAAAACCGTCATCGAAACAACCTGGTCCCAGGTGATATCGCAGGCAAGGTGGACAATTGTAAAAAGCACCAGACCTAAAATTCCGAAGGTAACGGCGCCGGTTATCAGCGCAACGCCTATAGTGGCCCACCAGAGGAAGACATAGGGATTGCCGCCTGTCATTACAATGCCTGTCACCAGGGGGCTATAAGGCATGACAGACGCCCCCTCAACCGGTTTTTTAAATGTAAAGAAAATCAGTAGTCCCATCACTATAAGCAGAGCACCGCCGGCCAGGCCGGTGACCATCTTTACCGTGGGATTATCCAGGTAGGTGGCAAATCCGAAGTAAATCAGAGCAATCATGGGTATCTCAACTATCCCATGACCGATACCGATCATAGCTCCTGCATTCCTGTCGTCATAGCCTTTGGCTATTGTGGCTGCCGTCAACGGTCCGGGCAACATCACGCCTGAGAGGGAGATACCGGCTGCGGACAGCAAAAATAACCACAGGTTCTGCGTCATATCAATCCGTGTTCACAGGAGATGCCGCTGCAGAAACTACGCTCCATTACTCATCATTATCGTCCCCATCCCCATCATCATCTTCGCTGTGCGCCGGAACAAGCCCCATCCTGGGGACTATAGCGATGCCTTTTTTGTCCTTCTTTTTGTCGGGTTTTGGCAGGGCGCGGATATCATCGATAAGCGAACCTATCTCTGCTGCGCTTGAGCCTGCAGGCAAGACCAGGCATTTAACCCCGGCCTCGCGCAATGCCGTCAGTTCAGCCGCTGTAAGACCGGCGGCGGCCAGGGCTATGACAAGCTGACCCGAGAATTCAGCCACCCGGCGGCAGTGCATCAGCGTTTCCACAGTGAGGGTGGGTACGCGAAGATCCACCAGCACGGCCTCTATCCCAGGATATAGGCCGTTCACCGCCCGCATCAGCCCGACCTCGATCGACATATCCAGCCTCAACACCCTGCCAACCGATTCCGGTTCATTGCCCGCCAGCGATTTGACCGGCAGGTTAGCATCAAATACTACGAAGTCGATATCACTGCCTTCCGGCTTGGCCCCCGTGCCGGTTTTTCCGACGCTCAACACAAGGCCTACCGGCATATCAACCTTTGTTTTCAGGTATTTTACGATGGCCGCCCCGGTCATGCCGGCCGGGTCAAGTATACCGGCACAGGCGCCGGTGGTGGCGACTTCCTTTAACTCGTCCTCCGGTTTTCCGGCCAGTTCAACGGCAACCAGCATCGATACAGGCTTGTCACCACCTCTCCCGGCATGAAAGCCCATGGTAGGAACCGCAGCCTTATTCAGATTATCCAATTTATCGATGAATTTACTCATATGTCACCGCTCTCCTTGGCTATAAGATAAACATATTATCTCATGGAAAGGCACAAATAATCTCTGTGGCCCGCTGGTCCTTTTCACCAGAAAGGAGGTATATCTATGGCCCCTACCGTGCCCATGCTCGGCCAGTACTGCATCTGGCCGGGCTGCGGGAAAATGGAGACGGGCAGGTATTCCTGCCCAACCTCCACATTAACCTCTTTATCGGCGTAGAACCCCTGCGAGGATGAGGTGGCATCTATATACATCAGGCCCTCGTCCGTAGTCTCAAAAGCGTTCAGGGAGTGATTGGTGACGCCTTCCGCTATACCGGCCGGTTGGAGTTCGACGGCGACAATGGCTGCCCGTATGCCGGCCGCCTCTGCGTTGTTATGCAGCATCTCGGAGAAGTCGCCGCAGGTAAATACTCCCGTCACATAAGCGCGGCGGTCAGTCTGATCGGACTTGAGGAAAGCCTTCAACTCCGCCCAGCTCGGATTGCGAGCGGCAGCGTTGTTGCGCAGCACTATGTAATGATTATCCGCTCCCACCATGACAGCGCCCTGGAAAAAAACGTAGGACTCGTTTTCTTTGAGACCGGGCAGCATATTGGCGGGTATGTTCGACGGGATACCGTTCGGACCGAGGGCCGGGCTGGCGGGAAGGCTGGCCGGCTTGACTACCGGCACCACGTTGATGATGACGGAGCTTACAATGGTGCCACCCTTACTGACAGCCGTAAGATTATAGGCCGTTATCTCCGAAGGCATGACTGTAACGTCTCCGCTGGCCTCCACCTGCCCGATCCCATGGTCGATGACAATGCTGTCGGCGCCTTCGACATTCCAGCGCAGCGTTGCGGCTGTGCCTCTATCTACCTTGGATTCATCCGCTCTGAAAAAAAACACCTCCGGGATGTCAGCTGGAGCCGAAGGTGGCATAGAGAAAAGCAGCGAAGCGGAGTATATGCACAGGCCAAGGATAACGACGGAGATAAAGCCGGCCACGATTCTATTATTCATTTTACCCTGCGATTACTTGCCTTACACTAAAAGTATAGCTTCAGCCGGTTTTACAGGCAATTTGTTTCGATTATAATTACCTTTGCCTGCTGCAAATACGCGGCATGCGCCAGGAGGATCATGGATATGGCCAAGCAGTTGAAAATCGTCATAATCGGAGGCGGCGCCTGCGGGCCCAAAACTGCTGCCCGCGCGCGCAGGCTGGATGCAGCGGCCAGTATAACCATGGTGCAGGATGAAGAGCTGATATCTTACGCCGGTTGCGGATTGCCGTACTATATCTCCAATGTCGTTAAATCCCGCAACGCCCTCCTGGTACGCAACGCGGCCGCTTTTAAAAAGATCAGCAATGTAGATGTGCTGACCTCTACGCGCGTCGAACGCATCGACCGAGCAGCACACAGGATCGACGTAACGTCGCTGGCCGACGGCAGGAATTCTTCTATCGATTACGATAAGCTCGTGATTGCGACCGGCTCCAGTCCCGTTGTGCCCCCGATCAAGGGCATCGACCTGAAGGGTGTTCACGTACTTAAGCGCGTTCCTGATGCAGACGAGATAAGAGATTTAATCAGTGGATCGATCTCAAAGAAAGCCGTTATAGTCGGGGCCGGCCTGATCGGGATCGAGATGGTGGAGGCGCTGTCCGCACGTGGATTGCAGGTTACTGTAATTGAGGCGCTGGACAAAGTGCTGCCGGGCATACTGGACGAGGATATCTCGGACCTGCTGGCCGACCACGTTAAAAGCAAGGGAGTGACCTTAAAGCTGGGACAAAAGGTGGTGGAATTCAAAGGGGATGGAGACAGGGTGAGCCACGCCGTCACGGATAAAGAGACCATAGAGGGAGACGTAGTAATATTCGCAATAGGCGTGCGCCCGGATTCGAAGCTGGCTAAAGAAGCAGGCCTGGAGATAGGCCCGTTCGGTGACATCGCTGTCAACGAGTATCTGCAGACCAGTGATCCCGACATCTTCGCCGGCGGCGACTGCGTGGCCAATGTCAGCATCATAACCGGCAAAAAGACATACGTACCCCTGGGCTCAACGGCCAATAAGCACGGGCATGTGATAGCAGCTAATATCACGGGAGGCAGCGACAAATTCCCGGGCATCGTAAGCACGGCATGCGTAAAAATATTCGATTTCAATACCGGGCGCGTGGGGATAGGGGAGAAGCAGGCGTTGGAAGCCGGCTTCGAGACAGTTACCGCCGTCGTATCCAATCCAGATAAACCGATGTATTACCCGGGCAACAAGGAGGTCATCATTAAGCTTATCGTGGACAGGAAAACCCGCCGCATACTGGGCGGGCAGGGCACCGGTCCCGGCGATGTGATCAAGCGCATCGATGTGCTGGCCACGGGCATCACAGCAGGTATGA
>CAYVBI010000150.1:0-5289 GCA_964448985.1 uncultured Dehalococcoidales bacterium | reverse complement strand
GGCTGGCCATTCAAAAAGCTCGCGACAGCAATATGCCCAAGGACAATATCGAGAACGCCATCAAGAAGGGGAGCGGAGCGGCCGAGGGCACTACTTTTACCGAAATGGTTATGGAAGGTTACGGACCTGCCGGCGTGGCCATCCTGCTCGAGGCCATGACGGACAACCGCAACCGCACGGTCTCAGAGATACGAAGCACCTTTGTGAAATACAACGGCAATCTTGGAGAGAACGGCAGTGTCTCCTGGATGTTCGAGAACACGGGTGTCATAACCGTAGATACCGCCGGTATCGATGCCGATGAACTGGCGCTCTATGCTATAGATGCCGGCGCCAAAGATGTAAAAGAGGACAAGTCATCGCTCGAGATATATACCGATCCCAAGGAATTCGAGAATGTGAAACTGGCTGTTGAAAAACGCCGGAAACTCCTCTCCGCTGAGGTGACTATGCTGCCCAAGACTACTGTTTCCCTGCCGGAGAAAGAATCGCTGCAGACGGTGAAGTTGTTGGAGAAGCTGGAAGAGCTGGATGATGTCCAGCGCGTGTTTTCTAACCTCGAATATAGCGATGCCCTGATCGAGAAACTGAAGGCCGAAGTATAGTTTTCTGCTGGCGACGGGGGCAGGAATTTATAAACTTCATCGCGTTTTTTGCAGTTTTATTAGTGAGATTCTTATTTCAGGAGGATAGTTCAGGATTATGAAGGGTAAATTTTCTCACTTGATCATGGCTCTTATACTGCCGCTGCCGCTTTTGCTGGCATCGTGTATAAGCTGGCCATTCGGAGGCGTTCCTACGATCAGCTCGTTTGCAGCCAGTCCGGAAACGGTATCCGAAGGAAGCTCCTCTGTGCTAAGCTGGAGCGTATCCAATGCCACAGCCTTGATCATCGACCAGGGTATAGGTTCGATCTCGGCGGCCGGCAGTTCCACCGTAACGCCTGCGGCTACCACCACTTACACGTTAACCGCAGTTAATGCTTCCGGACCTGTGACTAAATCGGTCACCGTTACGGTCAGCAGCGCATCTTCTACAACCCCGGTGACCTCGCCCGCGTCCTCGGGGCCTGTGCCGGTTGCCCATATCTACGTCAATCCAGGCACCATCACACCGACGGGGACGGCTGTATTGAGTTGGGATACTGCCAACGCCTCAAATGTAGTAATCAATAACGGCATCGGGCCCGTAAGTCCATCGGGCTCGCGCACCGTCTCTCCTAACAGCACTACGGTTTTTGTTATCACTGCCAGCAATGCCGTGGGCACTGTGACTGCCTCCACGCAATTAGCAGTGGGAGCAACTACTCCCACCGGCAATAGAGACTGGTTAGCCAGTACATATACACGCGAGTATCACTGGCCGTCCTGCAGCATAGCCCAGAACATACCGCTGCCGTCCCGGGTATGGTTTAATACCGTCAACCAGGCCCAGACCGCCGGCTATCATCCTTGCCCGGTCTGTCATCCGCCGAGATAAGGTTGGGATGTAAGTATTGCGAGTATTGGGCATTGACCCCGGCACCCTCAACATGGGTTACGGGGTCGTAGAAGAGCAGGACGGTAACCGCCTGGTAATGGTCGGCTGCGGTATCATATCTGCGCCGCAGAAATTGCCGATCGAGCAGAGGTTGTGTCTTTTGTATGAGGGACTGCTTAAAGTAATCGCCGATTATCATCCTGTTGAGGCGGCCGTAGAGGAGCCTTTCGTAGCCGGTAATGCGCGCTCCGCCCTGGCCATCGGCCGGGCGCAGGCTGTGGCCATACTTGCGGCGGCACAGGCAAAACTGCCTGTTTCACGCTATATGCCCACCCAGGTCAAACAGCTCGTGACCAGCTACGGCAGGAGCGATAAAGACCAGGTGCGGAAGGTGGTAAAATTACAGTTAGGGGTCAGCGACCTGCCGGAAGCCAGCGACGCCGCAGATGCTCTGGCCGTAGCCATCTGTCACCTGAACCAGGGACATCTTAACCGTGTTCTCAAACGGGGATACCAGGAGTGAATGTATGATCGCCGCAGTAGAGGGGACTCTTGTACGCAAGGGTACCAATACCGTGACCGTGAAGGCCGGACCGATCAGCCTGCAGATAAATGTGCCGGGATCCGTCATCAACAAGCTGGGTCATACAGGCAGCACCGTAACGCTGCATACGCATCTTTATGTGCGTGAAGACATTATTGCGCTTTATGGCTTCTCCACCGGCCAGGAACTGGCGCTGTTTGAGCAACTGATCACGGTCAGCGGAATCGGGCCCAAGGTGGCGCTGGCATTATTGACAGCCCTCAGCGCCGATCAGATCGCGGCCGGCATCATCGGTGGAAACGCCGACCTGCTCAGCCAGGTACCCGGCATAGGCAAGAAGACGGCCGCACGCGTAATACTTGATCTGAAGGGCAAGCTGGAGAAAGGATGGGAAGGGGAGGCGATATCTGCGGTGACGGATTCCGATAGTGATGCGTTGGCCGCCCTCACCGGGCTGGGGTATTCCATCAGGGAGGCCGCGCAGGCCCTGAGCGCCGTAGTGCAGAAAGAAGATATGACCGTGGAGGACAGGGTACGCCTGGCTCTCCAGCAGCTGGCCAAGAAATAGTCCTTTTGTATCAGCCGTGTTGGATTGGCTATAATTGTGCGCCGCCGCGGGATTTTGCCGCGGCGCCTCCGGGAGGGTGAAAGCCCTCCTTTCAGATAGCCCCTCCAGCTTTTACCGGTGGGAGGGGTGTTTGTCTCAGGGTTTGGTTTTTTATCGACTGAATCTATAATTAAATAACTATGCCCCCATTCAAAATCGTCTCCGACTTCGGCATGACCGGCGATCAGCCGCAGGCTGTGGATGCCCTGGTGAGTGGCCTGGAAGCCGGCTATCGTCACCAGACTCTGCTGGGCGTGACGGGCAGCGGCAAGACCTTCACCATGGCCAACGCAGTGGCCAGGCTGCAAAGGCCGACACTGGTAATGTGCCACAACAAGACGCTGGCCGCCCAGCTCGCCACCGAATTCAAGGAGTTCTTCCCGGAAAACGCCGTAGAATATTTTGTCAGCTATTACGACTACTACCAGCCTGAAGCTTATATACCCAGGACCGACACCTATATCGAGAAGGACACAGATATAAATGAGGAGATCGACAAGCTGCGCCACGCCGCCACACGGGCGCTTTTGACCAGGCGCGACGTATTGATCGTGGCATCGGTATCATGCATCTACTCACTGGGGGAGCCTGAGGAGTACCAGAGCTTCGTGGTCAACGTTGCTAAAGGACAGAAGATCGAGCGGAACAAGCTGGTGCGGAAATTTATTAACATGCAGTACGAGAGGAACGACTTCGATTTCCAACGGGGCAGGTTCCGTATACGGGGAGACACTCTCGAGATCCTCCCTTCGTACGAGGAGATCGCCATCCGCATCGAGTTCTGGGGGGACACGGTGGAGCGGATCATGGAGATAGACAGCCTCACCGGCGAGCTGCTGGCCGAGAAAGAGTCGATAGATATCTTCCCGGCCAAACACTTTGTGATCTCGGCTGACAAACTAGCGCCTGCCATAGCGGATATCAGAGCTGAGATGGCTGAGCGGGTGGAGGAGTTCAACCGGCAGGGTAAGCTGCTGGAAGCGGCCCGCATCGAGCAACGCACTAACTACGATATCGAGATGCTCACGCAGTTGGGCTACTGCAACGGTGTCGAGAATTACTCTCGCCACCTGCAGCGGCGTCCGGCGGGAAGCCCGCCCTGGACCCTTATACATTATTTTCCCGAGGATTTTATCCTGTTCGTCGATGAGTCGCACATGACTTTACCCCAGGTGCGCGGTATGTACGGCGGGGACATGAGCCGCAAGAAAACCCTGATCGATTATGGTTTCCGGCTTCCCTCGGCGCTGGATAACCGTCCCCTCAACTTTCCGGAGTTCGAGAAGCTGATTAAGCAGGCGGTCTATGTATCGGCCACTCCCGGGCCGTACGAACACGAGAAGAGCCAGCAGGTAGTTGAGCAACTGGTGCGGCCGACCGGCCTGCTGGAGCCGACCATCGAGATCAAGCCTACCAAAGGGCAGATCGACGATCTTATCCACGAGATAAAGGTACGAGTGGGCAAAGAGGAGCGCTGCCTGGTGACAACGCTTACCAAGAAAATGGCCGAGGAGCTGGCCGATTATCTGAAGGAGATGGATGTAAAAACACACTACCTGCACTCAGAGGTCGATACACTGGAACGCGTGGAGATACTGCGGGACCTGCGCCTGGGAGTTTACGACGTGGTGGTGGGTATCAACCTGCTGCGCGAGGGGCTCGACCTTCCCGAAGTGAGCCTGGTCGCTATACTTGATGCCGACAAGGAAGGATATTTAAGGTCCAGGGATGCGCTGATCCAGACTATGGGCAGGGCAGCCAGACATGTGGACGGGCACGTTATCCTCTATGCCGATAAACTAACAGGATCCATGAGCAGAGCCGTCGAAGAGGTATACCGCCGGCGCAAGATACAGGAGAGCTTTAATAAGGAACATGGCATAACACCTCAGGGCATCAAGAAGGCGGTTAAAGACATAACCGAGCGGGTCAAGGTAGTGGCGGAGGAAAGGGGCAAATACGAGGCCAGCCACGTGCCGCCTGACGAGGTCGCCAGGCTGATTAAAGACTTTGAATCACAGATGAAAAAGGCGGCCAAAAACCTTGAATTCGAGAAGGCCGCTCTAATCCGCGACAGGATCGTCGAATTGAGAAAGGATGAAGAGCTTTACTCCCCGTTCAGGAAAAAGAAGTAATCGGCCCGCTTTGTGGTTATAATACTAGAGATCAATAATCTGGCAGGAGGTGAACCTATGCAGAATACATGGCAGTCAACCACGGCCGGCATCCTGGATATAATTGCCGGTGTGTGGGCTTTATGCGTCGTGATAGTCCTTTTTATCATGGGAGGAATAAGCAGTTTTATACCGAATATACCGGCCTGGGTGGCTACCGTTCTTTTCAGCATATCCATCCCCATCATCATACTGGCGGTGCTGGCGGTGGCGGGCGGCATATCAAATATCCTCAGGAAGTCATGGGGTTTCGCCCTGGCCGGCTCAATCGCAGCATTCTTCTGCAGCTTCACATTCTTCTTCTGGGGCTTTGTGCTGGGAGTAGCTGCTATCGTGCTGACGACCTTAGGCCGAAGCGAGTTCAAATGATTTGAGCGCCGTCATTGCGGGCGTCCCGTCAAATACACCATTGCGAGACTCTTATTAACATGTCATTGCGGGCATAATACTTGAAAAAAGTTGGTAAATATATCTTATACGTCATA
>CAYVBI010000149.1:0-5312 GCA_964448985.1 uncultured Dehalococcoidales bacterium | reverse complement strand
CACCTGTCTTACACACAGGGGGTCACTGGTTCAAATCCAGTATCGCCCACCATTCCTGTTCCATCTTGCTCTTTTGAAGTCCATCCTTGATGCGTTATGTATCTGTATGTTTCAGCGGGAGCGTCACGAGGAGCGTCAGGGAGCAGTCACTGATAAACCTTGACCGACCAATTCTTGACGTTCATGGCGACAATGGAGAGATAGAAGTCGCCCGCCTGGTGGACGTAGCTGACCGCCGTACCTGGGGTGTTCTGGCTCGCGATTGCGACGAAGCTGGAGTTATCGACTGGCTTGTCCTTTGGGAATACGGACACAATAAGAGCAACAGGTACAGCCGACTTCAACTGATCACAGCTGGTCTCGATATACCACTCCCCTTTGTTGATGCGGAAGGTCTTCGTGTTTGTTGTGGATGAGCCCAAGAGACTGTCACCCGAGCCGCTCAAGCTGAACACCAGCTGAGGAGACGATACTGTCGGGGCAGCAGTCCCAGCGCAGCCTACAGACAGTAGGATTAGGGATAACCCGATCACGCTAAATAGCCTTTTCATACTCTTTTGCCTACCTCCATTGTCAGATTCATATCTATGCTAACGTTAGTTCTGCCACACAATCATACGTGTCCGGGAGGGTCGTGGAAAGCTAAGATGAACGTGAAGATGGATGAAAAGGAGCCAGGGTAGGGGTGGCCTAAAACATGGCATTAATTGTTACAAATCATAACTACCCAAATCACAAACCGGGATTGGTTCCCATAACGACGGGATCACGGGGAGCGGCAAAACCCTGATAGAGCAGTGTCTGCAACTCTATCTACTACGATTCGCAGTTCACGTACTTTAATGGATTTCGAGAGCCGGGAGTGATGTAAGCAGCGACGCTCCGCCCGATGTAGTGATCCATATTGGGGGCTATCTCTCCGCTGAATCTCCAACGATCTTGGTGTTTCTGGTCGAGGCTACGAGCTTTTATCGGTTCCCATTTATCTATTCTGTATACCTGGAGGACAACGCCATTCTTCAATGCAAAGGCGTATTTGATCTTGTCTCGCTTTTTGCCGACAACCCAATTCCCGCGAGTGATTTCGTATAGATCGGTGGCGCTCATATCACGCTTAAACAGTTTCCTGGGAGTTATCAGCAAGATCGGTTCCTGGATCAATATCGGTTGCGGGTCATAGGTAGCTATGATTTCAGGAATGGTCATTCGCCCCCGCTTTGTGGATGCCAAGCCGATGTTCTCGTTGGTTAGATTTGCCTGACCTATGTAATCAATTATCGCAGCTTCGACCTCCAAAGCCTCAGTCTCTGTTAAGCCGTGACGGAGTATGTCGTAGTGCACTTCTTGGCCGCTTTTCCTTATTCTGCGGATGCGTTCGAGCTTATCCGTTTTCTTAGGATTACGAATTGCCTCATTGGCGTGGTCGAAAATACGGTTTCCGTTTCCTTTTCCGACATAGAATATCTGACCATTTCTTGGATCGGTCAATAGGTATACGTAGTTGCCGATCCGGTCAATAACTGGCTGCGAGAATTGTATCATTTGATTCTAAAGGCCACAGAAATCATATCTCTATCGGAACGGCCTCCGATATGGATGTAGCAGCTACATTCCCTAACTCTTTTGGCTCGAGTTTGTACAGGCCTCCTCCATATACACGCCCCTCATCCACCAGCGTTCTTGCGGGTATCGCGTTCAATGCTTGCCAGAGCCGTCGCATCATAGTGGAATCTTTGGCCAGCAATTTTGCCAGCGGTGGCTTCGGATATAGAAGCAAATATACATTCGCTGCGACAGCTTGAGAGTGGTTCAAGATAAACCGGAACGACAGACCGTTATCCTTGTGTTGGCGGCCCATATAGGTAAACAGTATAGGTGCGGGAGGCCGTAGCTCTTGAGAATACCAAACCTTCCTTGAACGACAGAGATAGCGGCTCGACACAATGTCTCTGCCCTTTTCGAGGTACTTCCAAAGAGTTGGGTACTTGTCGTGTATATCTTCCTCTTGCAAGCGACAGTCGAGCAGAAACAAAGGCCTGCTGATTTGCGGTAATCCATCAGTAGTAGCTATAATTTCAAGCGCTTTCACATACCTTGGACTGGGAAGTATCGGACGAAAGACCTCCGGTGGTAGCTCGTACTTCTTGATCTGTTCTGTTGACAGAATAAAGAACGCATTGTCTCCGGTTGCTATGCCTCTCTTTATTGTGAATAGGTCGGATAGCCTGAGGTGGGTACCTTGTTTACGAATCCCTGAATTTGGGAACCTCGTCCATTTCGACTCCTCACGAAGCGTCTGAGAGTCGATTGCTCTGGTCAACGTTGGCGATAGAAGTGAACCGCCAAAAGTGAACTCAACACGCTGGTTGGCGGGCGAAGGATCGTTCCGAAACCAGACAATTGCAGAGGAGACAAGGGCATCATCGAACTGAACTTCGTTGGGATCGAAACGATGAATACGTAGTAGCGTTACTTTGTCCAATAGATACTGCTTGATCGCAGTCCCATAGTTTACGTCCATGAACTCACTCGGTATTAGCCAGCCTGACACTGCACCTCGCATCAGCCATGCATGCGACAAGCAAAGGAAATAGCAGTACAAACCAGCAAGACCTGTGATATGCATCCCGCACGTAACCTCGGCAGCGTGACGCAACCGGTCTTTTTCGCTATTCACAATGTGATGATGGCGCACATATGGTGGGTTACAGATGAGGAGATTGAAGCGCTCTTTTTCATCAAGAGGTGCGATCGCACGGGTAAAGTCACCTGACACGATGTCCAGCGAGGTTTCCTGGTACAGGAACCGAGCGGGATATATATAGCGGGTATCCAACTCATATCCTTTTGCGCTCTCTATTCTGTCTGGCGCTACTGCATGGAGCAGTGCGGAAAAGAACGAGCCAGTCCCAAGCGCGGGATCAAGAAAGCGAACAGGAAGATTGGCTTTAAGTAGCCCGACGCCGAATTGCAGAATCTCGCGGGCAAGAACAGTAGGCGTAGCGAATTGTCCTAACCTGTTCCTCTCAGCCTTTGTTTTCGCTGCATCCAGGTTAGCTTGGAGGGACATACGCCGTTGTTCGAGGGTGGAAACGTGTACCATGTCACAAACCGAAGGAAGAAAGATCGTCGATCCCATGTTCCCATACCCAGTCAATTCCCTCTGCAGCCTCATATCCAAGGTATCCGCTGTCGAAGTAGCCGCATAGGAACAAATTGAACCTAATATCGTGCCCGTAAGTGTCGCGCAATTGGTTCATTTTTGTGGCCTCTTCCTTACGTCGTTTATTGACGTTAGTGAAGTCTCCTGCGGATTTGGCTTCGATCAAAAGTGGCAATTCCCCTTTCTTGGCCAACTTCGGCATGATGGCAATATCAGCGGGTATGTTAACTTGCCGATTACCCTCCATTCTCACTGGCACATTCGTGTGAAAACTGAACGTACCCGGAGCCAAGTTATCGAACTTCGTGCCCGACCCAGGAGGAAGGTAACGGTATTGCCGGGCCTCAAGCCAATCCTTGATCACCGCCAACTGACGTTTCTCCTGAGCGTTGCGGATGATGGGGTTAGCTATGGAGCCACATAGGCGATCAGCTACGATGGTGGCTGCTCTATGTATCTCAGTATCAATTGGAGGTTCAGCTCGGCCTAACCAAACAAATATGTCAGGATCCGCCATACGTTTGATGATGGAACCAATCTTACGAAGCTCGATGTCAAGCTCAGACCCTCTGAGCAGCACGGGCAACTTTTGTGCGCTCTCCATGGTGTGCACGAGGCTGCCCTTTACACCAGCGAGGCCGATCAGCCTATCTACAGCAAGCGGTGGGCACGTTGACATTCGTAAAGCTGATAATACTCCAGGGTTTTCCCGCAGTACAGTGGGGCTCACGTCAGCAAGATTGTTCGTCTTCTCTAGAGTTGCCTCCACGTCGCTGATAGCCTGAACGCGAGTTTCCCTGAATGCCTTGGGAGCAAAGTTCAAGAACCACTCGTTATACATATCTACGGACTTCGTTATGTCCGTTTTCCAGAGGTGTGGCTTGTCAAGATTGACTGGCATGGGACTATTATAGACCTCCGCTGATTGCCAAGTCTATGTATTCTCAGGCTTGGCCGAGCACCCAGTTCATCACGATCTGATTGCCTTAGGTCTGCCCGCAGTCTCCCAGACAGGGGCTACGATCAATCAACAGGTTTGTGCCGCTTTTCTGCCGCTGAAAAATCGGCGCGCTTCCTGATAACGGAAACCTTTAGTAATTAAATCGGGCTGTTGCTGACCTGGCATCCTCCCCACCTGGGGGTGGCTTAAATCATGGGAGGATAGTATCTATCTCAAAACCGACAAACCAGAGACAGTAACGGGGGCTTTAAAACACTTGACAATATGGTACATTAGATTATAATAAGCATAGTTGATTCCCCTACTTTTTCGTAGGTAGGGCACAAAAGCCGCTCTCTGAGCGGCTTTTGTATGTGAGGATGCAGTTGACGGCTAATGTATACGTAGACGGTTTTAACCTTTATTACGGTTCGCTATCACATTCCCGCTACAAATGGCTGAATATTGCCACCATGTGCCACATTCTTTTACCCAGGCTTACTATTAAGCGCATTCGTTACTTCACAGCTATTGTCAAACCACTGGATCATGATCCAGGAGCTCCCCTGCGTCAAAAGATATATTTGCGAGCCTTAGAGACAATCCCTAATCTTGAAATAGTGCGTGGTCTATTTGTTGGATGGCCTCGTTTAATGCCCCAGTATCCCCTTGCGTATACAGATTTTGTCAGTCCTCCGAAGAATCCTCCTCAGAAAGTACAAATATTAAAACGGGAGGAAAAAGGCTCTGACGTCAATTTGGCCTCATATTTATTAGTCGATTGTTTCGATAAGGATTTTGATGAGGCTGTTGTAATATCCAATGATTCAGACCTTGCCAAGCCCATCGAATTTGTAGTTAGGAAATTTAAGAAATCAGTGATACTCGTGAATCCTGACCGGCATAATCCACCAAGTGGAAAGTTGCTCAGCGTGTCCAGTTCGCATATGCCCAAGATAAATAATAGTGTGTTAGAAAGGTCGCAATTCCCTGATATGCTTTCCGATTCCCGCGGAAATTTTACAAAGCCAGCAAGCTGGTAGAGGGCCCGGTTTATTGTAGCTCTACATTCGCCTCTTATTTCAATAATATAATAACTGACCGGCGCCCTGTTCAGAAGGTAGACGTGCTGCAAGCAGTTATTTCTCTAATCATGTCTCAGCGCTTCTATCGGGTTGAGTCTGGATGCCTGCCAGGCGGGATAAAAGC
>CAYVBI010000148.1:0-5408 GCA_964448985.1 uncultured Dehalococcoidales bacterium | reverse complement strand
CGACCTGGAGCATCTTGTTGAGGATGCCGGCAAGGTCATACCCTCGCTCGACGCCTATATCAGATTTGAGAATACACAATCGGGTTACCGTATATCACAGGACCGGCCGCTGGTGCGCAGGCTGCGCGAGGTATGCAAGGGTATGAAGGTGCCCTGGGAAACACAGGATTTTCGCAGCCATTCGGATGGCAATGTCCTGTGGGGCGCCGGTGTTGATCCGATCATACTGGGCCCGGGACGGCTCGAGACTGCGCACACGCCTGAAGAATCCGTTGTTTTCAGCCAGGTGGTGCAGGCCGCTCAGCTTTACCTGAACTTCGCTCTGGCGATTTGATGAAGGCGGTGTGACAAAAGTCGTTACCATTTAAGGCGACAAGTAGTAATCTGACGGGAGAGTTAAGGGTGCAGGAGGGATATAGAGATGTCAAAGTCTGAAGACGGATTGAAGGCGGCATTTGCCGGCGAATCGCAGGCCAATCGTAAGTACCTGTCGTTCGCAGCGGCCGCGGACAAAGAAGGGTATGCTCAGGCGGCCAAATTGTTCAGGGCGGCGGCGGAAGCTGAAACTGTTCATGCGTTTAACCATCTGAAAGCGCTTAAGGCTGTGAAATCCACCGGGGAGAACCTGCAGGAGGCTGTTGGTGGCGAGACTCATGAATACACGAAAATGTATCCGGCCATGATCAAGGACGCAATATCCGAAAACAACCAGGAGGCTCTTCAAAGCTTCCAGTGGGCCAATGCGGTGGAGGAGGTACATGCCGGGCTGTACAAAGGCCTGCTGGACAACCCGAGTAAGACTGCGGAGACTTACCCGTATTACGTATGCCCGGTCTGCGGCTATACGCACGAAAGAGAGGCGCCGGAGACCTGCCCGGTGTGCGGCACCAGGGGCAAGTTCTTCAAAAGAATAGATTAATACAGAGCGTCCGCAACTTTACGCAGGGTCTCAAGTCCTTGTATTTCGTGCGGGAAAAGAGGAAGCTCGGATATCTGATATTGCCCGTATTTATCATTTAGCCCCCGGATATATATTTGCTGCTGACCGGCCTTTTGCTGCAAGAAGGCAGAGCCTGACGGCTGAACCACGTTATTAATTATCAGCCGCCTGACCTTGAGATCATATTTATCCAGATCGCTGAGTATTCCATCGAGCTGGTTGATTGCCAGTGCTTCGGGTATCGCCACGATGTTGAATTCCACGCCATTGCGAAGAAATGTCATATCGGCGGCCGACAGCTCTTCCCAACGCCGTATTATATCCAGGATTGTCTCCCTGGTGCCTTCCCCGGCTTTGATCCTGGTATAGATGCGCGGCGCCAGCCGGAGGTGGTGGGTGAGAAGGGCGGGAGTCTGCAGCAGCGCCATGGTTTGTCCCAGGGGCGCAGTATCCCAGACGATTGCATCCCATACGCCGCCGCATGAAAGCTCGCGGATGTAGTCGACCATAAATTCCTCGGCCAGTCCCGGCAGCACAGAGGCCATGAAATCTACGTAATCGGAGTAGCCGATCTCCACCAATGAGGAGAACACGCGGTAGACGTCGCGCCCGAATTTTTTCTCCCACATCTGCCTGGCCTGGCCAGCGCCGATTTCCAGGGAGTAAAGGCCGTCCGCAGCACGGGTTGGGCCTTCCGCCGGCGTTGATTGGAAGATGTGTGAAAGTGAAGGCGTGGCGTCTGTGGAGATAACGAGGGTCTTGCGGCCGCGCGATGCGAAATGCAGTGCTGTGGCGGCTGCGCAGGTGGTCTTTCCCACTCCGCCCTTGCCGGCGAAAGCTATGACTGGTGTGTCGTTGACAGCGCGCATGAGACTATTGTAATTAATCGTGACAGAAATTGGAACGGCGGCGAGGAGTTATCAGAGGGTTGTCAGCATATCTACGGGCAGGTCCTGCACGCTCTTATGCAACTCCAGGAAGCCATCGATCGAATAGTCCAGGTCCTTGATCGGGTCGTGGATGGTGAAGCCCCCGAAGTCGGGCGACATCCCGACCACCTGGCGATAGCAGTTGACCATTTTTATCATGGCAGCCAGATCCCCGGTCTTCAGATAGGTCCTCAGGTAATGGAGGCCCATGTAATGCCATGGCGGGAACACATTGGGATTAAGTTTAATAGTCCGGTTGAAAATCGCGAATGCCTCGTTGACCTTATCGAGATTAAAAAGGCAGATGCCCTTGTTGGTCAGCGCCATGACATTATCAGGCTGCTTCTCCAGGGCCTTGTTGAAGCAGCCGATGGCCTCTGCATCCTCCTCCAGCTTGAAGTGGCACAGACCCTTCTTGAAAATATCGTCGAAGGTCGCCTCGCCGGCATGCTGGCTCATCAGCTCGACCGAGAACTCCAGGGCACTGAGAAACTCCTCCCGGTCGAAATGGTCATCAACAAGCTTGCGCAGCTCTTCTATTTTCATATCGGTCTCCTCCAGCCGGCTACGCTTAACGATATCATATTATTCTTATGCCACCAAATATATTCTGCTGATGTAAAATGGAAGTCTATGCAGGAAGTCGTTCCCGGTGTTTTCCAGCTCAGCCGATGGTGGGACCAGGCCGACCTGGGTTCAAACGTGTATCTGATCGACGCAGGCGGTGAACTGACGCTCGTAGATACGGGATATAAAGGCAAAGAACTGCTGATTACTGAAAAAGTGCGCAGCCTGGGCTACTCCCCGTCCAGAATTACCGCAATTATCATCACACACCATCACCCGGACCATGTCGGCGGGCTGGCGGCACTTGTAGAGGTCACAAAGGCCAGGGTTATTGCCCATGCGGCGGATGCGCCGTTTATAGATGGAAGGATGCCCCAGCCCGGGCCTTCGCGCCCGGCCTGGCTTCGCCGGGCAGCACATCCTTTTAATCGAATGCTCGCTACCCGCCCCGCCGCTGTCGATATTGAGGTAGCTGAAGGGGACGAACTGCCCCTGGCGGATGGGATACGCATACTGCATACGCCGGGGCATACGCCCGGCAGCATCTGCATCTTCCTCAGGCGCAGCGGTGTCGTCTTTACCGGGGACCTGCTGGCGCAGCGTTTCGGCCTCAAGTGGCCGTCCATCCCGTTCACAGCCGATGTGGAGCAGCTAAGGCATTCGGTTAGAAAGCTGGCTGGTTATCAATTTGAATCGGCCTGCTTCGGCCACGGCTCACCCATTAGGGTCAATGCTGACAGGCGGGTCAGACGTTTTGCCGGGCTCCCTCCCTCTGCTTCGGCTCAGCCCGGCATCAAGGTTTTTTGAACAGCACCGCCCTGCTCATCGATATGACAGGTCTGGCCGCAACTTCATATCCGAGCGCCATTGCCGCGGAGACAGTTTCATTGAAGTCCGTCCCGGACACGTGCAGTTTGGGCTCGACGATAAGGAATGTCCCGCCTGCTTTGAGCAGATCCCGCACTTCCCCCAGGAATTTTCCCTTGTCGCGAACTTCGTGGACCATCCAGAAGGCCAGGGCAAAAGCGGCGGTTACTTTCAATCCGAGGCTGTCGGCCGTACACCTGTGGAATTGCATGACCTTGCCGAGGCCGGCTCGCTCAGCTCTGCCAGCGGCCATCTCCAGCATCTTGTCCTGCATATCTATGCAGATGACCTTCCCCACGGGTCCCACCGCCCGGGCCATGGCCAGTGAGAAATAACCCATACCGCAGCCTATATCCAGTGCGGTCTGACCCTGCTGAACTATCCCTTTCAATATAAGGTCCGGCTTCTGCAGCCAGCGCCGCAGCGGGTTATCGAATGTAAAACATAGCCACCACGGGCAGGTATGCTGACCCCTGTAAAGCGCCTTGTTCAATAAGCTCACGTACAACTCCGTCCGGCGGGTAGACTATTTTAACAAAGTCAACGCCGCTTTTGCTGAAGAGAATCGCAGGCTGCTTCCGCCTCGGACATAATGCGGTCTATCAACTCCCGCACACCCGGCAGGTCGTCTATGCCGCCGCAGTCCTGTCCCGCGAAGAGTATGCCCTCATCGACATCACCTTCGTTGATGGCCCTGAGATGCCTTCTCATGCCGGCGGCCTGGCGGGCCTGCGACCAGATGGGGGAGCCCTCCTCGGCCCGCCACATCTGCAGGCTCAATCCAATGAACTGCCAATACGAGAGTTTGAGCATTTTCCTTATCTCTCCGGCGCCCTGGAAGGCTTCGGAGAACTGTATACCGCTCTTCATCATTCTTTCGGCCGCCTTGGTCTTGAGCACACGCCCGGGCATACCGTCGAAGGCGTTGCTGTAGAGCGTATCCTGCTCAGTGGCTTTGAGGCAGAGCTGTTTGAAATTATTGTGCACCAGGCTCTCTTTAGTCAGTGAGAACCTTGTGCCCATCGAGATTCCATCGGCGCCCAGCGCCAGGGCGGAAGCCAGTCCCCGGCCGTTGTAGAAACCTCCGGCCGCCACCAGCGGTATCTTTATCTGTGCAGAGACCATGGGAATGAGGACGAGAGAGGTGGCGGCGGTGCCATGCCCCGCAGCCTCGTTTCCCGTAATGATAACGGCGTCGCATCCGAGTTGTTCGGCCCTGACGGCGTGCCTGACTGTGGCGGTGGTGCCCATGACCTTGCCGCCGTAAGCATGTACACGGTCTATAAACCACGGCTTGCCCAGCGCATAGTTGAGAACGGGCACCTTTTCTTCTATGGCCACTTCTACATTCTCGCGCGCTCCGGGCAGGACCAGCGCCTGATTGACGCCGAAAGGCCTGTCGGTCAGACGCCTGACCTCGCGTATGGCCTGCCTCGCCTCATCCGGGGCGAAACGCGCAGTAGCCAGCATACCCAGTCCTCCTGCATTGCACACCGCCGCCACCAGCCCCGGCTCCGTGATCCAGTTCATCCCGGCCAGCATGATAGGGTGCTGGATGCCGAATAACTCCGTCATCCTGGTTTTGAACATGTATACATCCTCCTTATTTACTCATGCCTCTTGTCCAACCGGTACGGGCGATTAAAGCCCGCAGGTTTTTTACGGTCTATTATGTTACCATAGTCAACGTATATTATTTCAGCGAAATCCCCGACGGACAAAAGGTCGGAACGACAGCAAAATTTGATTCAGGAGGCTCAAAGTGTGGAACGCGTCGAAATGTGACCTGTGCGGCGATTGCCTGGTAAAGTGCCAGTATGTCGATTACGACAAAGAGAGGGCAGCCGGTGACATCAGGGACCTCATGGACGGCAGGCCGGCTGCTATCCTGAGCAAATGTGTGACCTGCTGCGCCTGCCGCGAGTATTGCCCCACCGGCGCAGATCCCTTCGACCTCATACTAAAGGCCATGGAGAAACACAAGTCGTTTCCCATCAAACCGGAGGCCGTGGGATTCTTCAGCATGGCTTCCTCCGTGCCCAACCAGGTGATTAAAGGCCGGCAGGGCAAACCCGTCCTCTCGCTTTGCGTGATGGAGATGTCGC
>CAYVBI010000147.1:0-5486 GCA_964448985.1 uncultured Dehalococcoidales bacterium | reverse complement strand
TGATGTGGGCGGTGGTCATCGCCTGCTCCGGCGGACTGCTGGCCGGCATCTGCTTCACCATGGGCGCGAGGCATTATATTGCGGATGAGGACAGGGTGAGGGGTTCAGTGCTCAGGTCGGATCACTGAATCGCCGTCAGCGCGGGCAACCACACAGGCCGCTACAGTACTAAAGTCGTATAGCTTTTATGATATGACCATGTATAATTAAAGCTGCATATGAAAGTATGGCCCTGGCGAAGTATCCTGTAAGAGTTTGCTATGGTAGCCAAAGATAAAGATGAAAGGACTAAAAAGCGCGACAAGGCGCCGAAAAAGCGGAATGCCCCTGATAAGGCCGATGCGGGAAAAGTTGCTCACCAGTTAAAATTTATATCCGCAGACGAGACACGCTACAGTGAACTTTTTAACCACATGAGCAGCGGGGTGGCCGTTTACGAGGCGGTGGACGATGGGGAGGATTTCATCATTAAAGATTTCAATCCGGCCGCTGAGAAGATTGAGCGGATCAGCCGCGGGGAGGTGCTCGGCCGGCATGTCAGCGAGGTCTTCCCGGGCGTAAAGGACCTCGGTCTGTTCAAAGTATTACAAAAGGTCTGGCGCAGCGGCGAGTCCGAATATCTTCCGGACAGCATCTATCGCGATAGCCGCGATCCAGGCTCCTGGCGCGAGCAATGGGTTTACCGCATGCAAAGCGGTGAGGTCGTGTCAATCTATAACGACATCACCGAGCGCAGGTTGGCAGAACACTCTCTGCGCCAGTCCGAGGTCAGGATGAACAGCATCCTCTCAGCTATGACCGAGCTGGTATTTGTCCTTGATAACGAGGGCAGGTTTGTGAGCTACCACGGCGTATCCCAGGAGCTTTACGCCGATCCCGATGCCTTCATGGGTAAAAAATACAGCGACATTATGCCTCCTCATTTCAATGAGCCGGCCATTGATGCGATAGCGAGAAACAGGGCCGGGGAAGCCTGCCAATTCGACTACAGTCTTCAGGTTCCCATCGGTCTCCAGCATTACTCTGCTACTATGTCTCCCATCATAATTGACGGTATCTATACCGGCTCTGTGCTGGTGGCGCGCAATGTCACGGATAGCCGACTATCGCTCGAGGCGCTGCGCGCCAGCGAGGAGAAGTACCGTACCCTGGTGGAGAACATCAACGACCTGATGTATACACTGGATAACGAAGGCCATATAACCTACGCCAGCCCGGCCGTTGAGCGCTTCACCAAGTACACGGTAGCCGAACTGATCGGGCAGCCATTCATGCCCCTGATTCACCCGGATGACCTGCCGGGCCTTCTCGGAAGCTTCGACCGGCTGCTCTCGGGCCAGCTTGAGCCCTGGGAATTCCGTGTCCTGGATAAAGACGGCCGTATTATCTGGGTCCGCTCCTCCAGCCGTCCTGTATATAAAGAGGGCAAGATCGTGGAGATCAATGCTCTGATGACCGACATAACCGAGCACAAGCAGACAGAGTTCGCGTTAAGGGAGAGCGATGAACGCCTCAAGCTCACGCTGGAGGCGGTCAACGAAGGCGTGTGGGACTGGACCATTCCAACAGGCAAAACTGTATATAGCCCCAGCAGTTACACTATGCTCGGCTATGAGCCGTACGAGTTCCCCCAGGATTACCACGCATGGAGTGGGCTGGTCCACCCCGACGATGCTGAGGGAGCGGAAAGAGAGATCACCAGCCATATCCGGAGCGGCGAGGGTTACTCGGTGGAGGTCCGCATGCGGACCAAATCCGGGGAATGGCGCTGGATACTAGTACGCGGAAGGGTCGTAGAGAGGGATGATAAAGGAGTGGCCGTCAGGATGGTGGGAACGCACTCCGACATAACCAGCCGCAAACAGGCCGAGCAACTGCTGAGCAGGCAACGGGAGGAATACCGCACCATCCTGGATTCGGTGCCGCTGATGATCGCCTATGTCGACAAGAACGGACGCATTATTCGCATTAACAAAGCGGGCGCCGATGCCCTCGGAATACCGCCCAAAGAGGTGGTGGGCAAAACGTTCGACGATTTCTTCTTACCCGACCAGGCGGCCCTTTTCTTGAAACGCAACCGCGAGGTTATGGACACAATGATACCGCTGATTGGCAGGGTTTTTCAGGTAATGCTGCCAACCGGGAAAGCAATCTGGATACAGGCCGACATCGTTCCCTATCTCGACAGCAAAGGCAATTCGATCGGAAGCATCTTTGTCGTCATGGACATCAGCGGACGCAAGGCTGCGGAGGAGGCCCTGCAAGAAAGCGGGGAGCGCTTCAGGAATATGACCAATCTGCTGCCGCAGACCATTTTTGAAACCGACGAGAATGGCAATTTCACCTTTGTCAGCAGTCAGGGGTACCAAACATTCGGCTATACAGAGGCAGACGTTGCGGCTGGTATGAACGTATTGCAGACTATTATACCAGGGGATCACAACAGAGCTATTGAAAGCATCAGGCGGAGGATCGGCGGGGAGCAATTCGCTCCTACTGAATACACGGCTATAACTAAAGATGGTAGAACTTTCCCGGTTGCGATTTATGCTTCTCCGATTATCAGGGGCTCCACCTATGCCGGAATGAGGGGACTGCTGATCGACATCACAGAACGCAAGCAGATGGAGCAAAATCTTGAGGAAAGCATCGACAGGCTGCACAAAACGCTGAACGATGCAGTAGTCACGATGGGCGCCATAGTCGAGATGAAGGACCCCTACACGGCGGGCCATCAGCTGCAGGCAGCCCGGCTGGCAGTCGCCATTGCGCAGGAGATGGGCCTGCCCGAGGCGCAGGTAAATATAATCCGCACCGCTGCCGCTATACACGATATCGGCAAAATCTATGTCCCGTCAGATATACTAGCCAAGCCCGGCAAGCTGGGCGCACTTGAGGTGTCCATCATCAGGACCCACGCCCAGGGCAGCTATGATACCTTGAAGAACATCGACTTCGGCGGGCCGGTAGCCCAGATAGCCCTGCAGCATCACGAGCGGCTGGACGGCTCGGGCTATCCCCACGGGCTGAAGGAAAGCGAGATCATGCTTGAGGCCAGAATCCTGGCCGTTGCCGACGTGGTGGAGGCCATTTCATCGCACCGCCCCTACCGGCCGTCCCTGGGCATCGATAATGCCCTCGAGGAAATAAAACAGAACAGGGGCAAGCTCTACGATCCCGGCGCGGTCGATGCGTGCCTCAAAATATTCAACGAAAACCGCTTTCAATTTGAGTAATATACACAGATCATTGCCCTTATCCGATGCAACTGATATCCTGTCCCGGGAGGGGGTGGAACACAAGAGATGAAATGGCCCGACCTTAACCGCCTGGACGGCTATCTTCCGCCGGAGCTTGAAAAGGCATACCGACGGCGAGGACTTAGAGACGCTGGCAAAAAACGCTGATACCGCTATGTACCTGGCCAAGGAAGAGGGCCGCAATATATATAAGGTCTATAACGGCCAATAAACAGGGGGCGTGCCGGACCAGCCATCTCTTCATTTATCAGACAGCCTGAAGATAGCAAGACAGCTTCGGACTCGATGTATCAGGCCGGGCCGGGGATGGGGTATTTTCCGTATTTGCGGGCCGCCTTCACCAGTGCCACGTAGTTCTCCCCCTTGCAGCCCGGGTGGATTGTATTTGATGAACTGATGATATAGCCCCCGCCGGGTGCGGCGGCGGCGATGGTTTTTTTCACAGCCTCATCCACCTCATCCTCGGTACCGAAGGGCAGCAGGATCTCGCAATCGATATTGCCCAGCAGGCAGAAGCGCTTACCGTATTTGGCTTTGGCCTCGGCAATATCCATGCACTGCGGCTGAATGGGGTGCATACCGTCGAAGCCGGCATCCGCCATCCGGTCCATGATGCGCCATAGTTTTCCGTCGGAATGCTTGAGCACTTTCAGACCGCGTTTATGCACGAAGTCTGTAATTTCCCTGTGATAAGGATAAATATACTCCTCGTAGTGCGCCGGCGACATCATGGTTGAATAGTTATGCGCGAGGTCGCTTGCAACCATTATGGCGTCCGCCCCTAACCCGATCGCGCGGTCTACCCCCTCCAGTATATAGTCTGTGCATATCCGCGCCAGGTCCTTGACGAATGACGGGTTCTCAACATAAAAATACAGCAGTTTCTGCATGCCGCCCATCATCGCCCAGCTCTCCCGGAAAGGCCCGGTAACATGGAAAACATGCGCTACCTCCGGACCCAGCTTCTCCAGTGATATCATCAGCATGAGGAATTCGCTCTCCTGCGGGTGGGCGATCTTCAGCTTTTTCAGATCTCCCGGGCCGGATACCGGGCCCTCGACAGGGATGGCGTCGCCCTCTCTGTCCGCATAAAGCACCCTGCCCCAGGAGTCCCTGACGTGTTTATCGTCCACCGGCTCCCTCGTATAAAGCTGTATGGAGGTCAGCCCGTCCAGCTCCAGCCTGCGGGCAACCATGTAAAGCAGATCGAGAAGCCTTAGCTTCTCCTCCAGCGTCATCTGGTACACCAGCTTTACCGGCGGGACGTCATCGGTGAAGAGCCGCCCGATCTTGATGATTGACTCTTCATTGAAGGCCAATTCCCATACCGGCACCCTGTCCGGCTGACCCCTTGAAAGTGCAGTCAGGAAACGTTCTTTACCGTTCATAATTCAATAACCAGCCTGCGGATGGTGATATCTGGAAGAATCACAATTGCATAGACGGGATGAAATATATATGGCAGATAAGTCTTTGTCAAGGATTGGGTTCCTTCGAGTTCCGCCGGCTCAACCTTGTTTTTACCACCTCTTTTGCCATGGGCCGATAAGAAATTGACTGAGTGTAAATCCGCACATATAATAGCTTTAAGACAGGGAGGTATCCGAAAATGTTGAAGCATACTGCCGGGCCGGTCTGCCTGGCGATCTTTTTATTGTTCACGGGATGTATCCAACCGGCAGCCATGGTAGAAAAAGCGCAGCAGCAGCCGGGCACGTCACAGAAGGTTATTGCAGTGGTGGACCTGGAACAGGAGACCAACGCATTTTCTCCCGTTAAAACTACGCTCAAAGATTTCAAGGCGCGCGATCTTTATTATGGCGATGCCATGATAGCTCCCAGTATGGAGGAGAGGGACCAGGTGGCCGGGTTCCTGCAGGCGGTCAAAGATTACGGCAAGGGCAGTATCAGGGTGGTCCCCATTATGCAGGCCAAGGCGGCCTCAGGCGGGCCTATAGAAAAGGCTGTTTACGACCGTTTCAAGGACGAGATCATGACCCGCCTGCGCGCTGCCGGCAAGCTGGACGGCATCTATCTGTCTCTGCATGGCTCGATGGGAGTCGAAGGGTTGACCGATCCCGAGGGAGACCTCCTGCAGACCATCCGGGGCGAGTTCGGCGATCAACTTACCGTGGGGACATCTTATGACCAGCATGCCAATATGACGGAGAGAAAAGCCACGCTGGCCACGTTTATCGTGGGATACAAGACCAACCCGCACCGCGA
>CAYVBI010000146.1:0-5514 GCA_964448985.1 uncultured Dehalococcoidales bacterium | reverse complement strand
ATTGAAGTTGCTTCTCATTTTTCACCGGTCCGGCGCAGCCGGCCGTCATCACAATTAATACAGCAGCTAATATGGCAGCAATCAATGGGGCCCATGTCTTTTTCATCTCCGGCAACTATCCCCCTTATAAATATCTCGGATATACGAGCTTAATGCCCCTATGTTATCTTGAACGAGCGCCGCAGGGCAACACCTGCTCCTACATCAGTCTCTTAGACCGGTGTCCCTATGATTGAACAAGTTTGTGACGCTGTGCCGCCGCTGAGGAAGCGATGGACTTCCTGACAAAAACCGTCAGTAATTGAATCGGGCTGTTGCTGGACAGGCATCCTCCCTACCGGGGGTGGCCTAAATCATCGGAGTGTATCATCCAGTCTAAAACCAGCCACAACACACACCAGGATTAGTTCCTTGGGCAGGGTGATAATAGGCTATGACTGTGATATATTGGTGACGTGGAGAGAGCAGGATGATGTCTACAACAAAGATATTCCTACTTGTTGGTGCGATAATCGCTGTCATTGTCATTCCCTTGCTAATCTTGTATCTGACGAATCCTGTTATATTCGGCGATCACACCGGGGTGATAGAGAACATAATCGTTGACTTGCCAGCCGGATACATGGTCGCCCTAGTACTCGATTACACATTCCGCCACAGGGAGGAAAAAGAGAGAGACCGAGTTGCGCGAGTGGGCCTATCAGAGACTTCGTGCGTATTGAACCGCCTATTGACTACCTTCGCGTCTATGGTTAAAGCAGCGTCTGACAGCTTTCAGCCAAACACAATGGAGGAACTGTTTGAATCCCGTTCTACGGAGCTAGTATCGCTGCATCTTCATTTGAATGCGAACGCCCCAATGCTTACGCCTATAACTTGAGATAGATATCTCAGTCAAGAAGCCAGCTCAACTTTTAATGCTCTTACTTCCCTGCATGAGCGCTACGCGTTTTGCTTTTCTGGCGATACATTAACGGCATTGGCAAATATTAGAGATAGCTCCCTTCTCGCCGTACTCCAGCATTGCGCTGACATGGTAAAGGCTACTACGCGCATGGGCATTAATAAGCCCGTTCTTAATATCCCACTTGATACCCTACAACCACTTATGGGCGAGATATTACGTTCCGTTAAGACGATCCAGAAGGAGGCGACACGGCTTAAAGCAAACGTGGTGCCACATTTTCCGAATGACACATTTCGGAGTGACGTTGCGCCAAAGATGGGCAACTCTCGATATGAGGGTGCGCCTGGCCCGCCGCTATTGATTGGAAGTGAATTCCCATCATAAAAAATAACTGCATAAGATACAATCATACGAGGCTTGCTCATCAGATTGGATCATAGTTGCGTCCGGGGCAAGTTCTGGAGCGGATGGCACCGGAGGGGCTCGCCTTGCCACCTCCCAGGTGGGTACGGATGTGGTTCGGTAGGGGTGCGGGGTGGGCGGCTCAGACCCACCCCATAGCTTACTGGTCTTCCGGGTCTGCATACTGAACCAAAAACTTATCATGTGGCGGCGGTGTAAACTGGTACTTTTGCTGAAAACCATTCTCAACTGTGCAAAGTGTGCAGCATGCCAATAAACTATGCAGCTTTGCACGCCGACACATCGTTTCACATCTCCGGTGCCCGTTGACCGTCCGCAAGGTTTCGTGTGCCGATACCCTGATAATACCAACCTTCCGGTTTCTTGCGTTTCTTATAACGTTCACTCATTCTGCGTCCGAAAGAGGTCAATGTCAGGATATCCTTATCCTTCATACCCTCGTTCCTCGCCCAGAAACAGTAAAGGTTATATAAATTGCCTGCTTTGACCTCTCTCTGGGAGTCTTCAACGCATTTGTCTTCTATAAACCGAGATAGCTCATCATTTTCCTGTTGGTACTCTTGCGTCGCGGCTTGCACGCACCCTGGTACCTGTGTCAGAGGCCGCTGCTGCCATGCCAGGCAACCCCTTATTAGCCAGGCCAATATGCCCTGAGCCTCGGCCTTCAACTTCACACCCAGCTGCTTGTCGGCAGCCTGTCCTATAAACTGCTGGGTGAACGGTATCAACCTCATACGACGCCAGATACCGACCGAATCATCCATTATCTGCGGCTTGTGGTTCACGAAAAGCCATAACTTTAAGTGCGGGTCGAATGAAGCAAACTCCTTATACAAGAACCGCGCCTCTACCGGGTCTTCACCGCTGATAGCCTTGATACGCTCTTCATTCAGATGCGTCCCCTCTGTGGTCTCACTACTGGTGACAAAACGAGCGTTTTCCAGAGCTGCCAGGTCATTGGTGGTAGTTGTTTTTGGTAGCGCGAATGTGGAAAACGGCGTGTTCTGGGCATAGTCTCCCAAAGCCGCGCGAACTGCATTTAGGAATCTGGTCTTGCCGTTAGCACCTGTGCCGTAGCCCATTAAAACCATGTGTTCTGTCGTATCCCCGCTGATAGAGTAGCCCAGAGCCCTCCACACCCAATCCTCCAGCTCTCCATCGTCGAATACTTCTTTAATGAACTGCTCCCAGCGTGGGCACTTGGCATCGGGGTCGAAATCAAGGTGTGTGGACATGGTTATAAAGTCCTCGGGCCGTCCATCTCTTAACTGCCCTGTGCACAGGTCGATTACACCATTTTCTGCACCCAGCAGCATCCTGTGGGTATCCCAGCCCTCACCCTTATCTGCGAAAGGCTCGATCTTCTGCGCCATGCCAATACAGGCTTCTATACGGAAGCGGTTTTCACTATCTTTAGCCCACTTGACTATTTTTTTCTGTAGCTCTTCGTCATCAATGTTACGGGCCATCGCACCCCTGGTTCTGGCCGCAGTAATGGCTAATCGTGACACCTTGCCGTCCTTATCAGGTATCCAGTGATGATTGCCCCAGATGAGCCACTTTTTATGTCTGTGGTCAAACCTAAGCTGATCTGCATACAGTTTAACCATGAATTCTGCGTTGCCTGTATCTGTAAAGGGTTCGATATCGTTCGGTTGATACCGGCAAATGCTTGTCACTATTCGTTGAACCTCGCCATCGTCCAGCGAGGGCTGGCACCTGTCCAGATTAGCTTTTAGTAAAGCAGGCAGTATCTCTGGCTCTGTCATACCTACGCCTCGCATCAAACCTGCCAGACTCGTAAGCTGGCAGTTGCGCTGCCCGTCCAAGATAGGTGCCCCAAGTCCTGTGGCCGACAATTCCCTTGATGCTGTACTGCTTGACTGCATCGCATCCAGAATACGCTCGGGCATTCTGGTCCAAGGATAAAGCTTGTCACGTGTAGGTAGTATCTCAATGGTGTATTCACCATCCGTGACCGGGTTTTTGCCCAAGGCATTTATGAACCCGCCATCGCCTCGTATATCGCATGCCGGTAATATGCCAGCTTTGGTAATGACTGGATGGCCAGGATGCTGGAAGTAGTAATGAGCTCCGCCACGGGGCGTCCTGATGTGGGGTTTAAGTCCCTCGTTTTCCAGAATGGACATGGCCTCGGGACTGTCCACATCCACAACCACAATCCCAGAATGTTTGCCTGTGACTATGCCCCATAGCTGGGGCTTTAACTGACTTTCCCAGTAGTCTATGGTGGCATCTGCAGGCAGCTTAGTTTGATATGGTTTCCAGCTTTTTATGAGTGGCCTCTTCCCATCTTCCCCACCACCCGACGGTATAACTGAGTACTTTTCCTTGCATAGTGTGCTGACGAGATCTTGCGTTTGGGATTTCATTTAAACATAGTAGTCCTCCTTTATTTGTCTTCATTCTACCATATATATAGCCGCATTTCAATATTACCAAAGCTTAATGTATACTTTGTTCATAGCTTTAACAAAGAGTTTACAACGCTGGCTGAAAAGTGTTAGACTTAGTTCAGGATGAGTTCCTGCCGCAGGATAGCTACAGATAGGAGGATATAGAGATGGAATACGATCAGGAAGCAGAATCAAAAATGACTATCATCGAAGCACGGCTGGCATTCTGTGAGCAACGTCTGTCAGCTATAGAACGGTACCTTGGCGGAGCGATCAGATCGGCCACAAAACGCCGACGTGAGCTTACCCCTGATGAACGAAAGGCTGTTCGCGCACGGTTGATTGCCGGACAGGAAAAGGCGCGTGCGAGACGAGAGGCAGAGGCTAAAGCGCAAGCTAAACCAAAGAATAGGTAGGATGAGATCACAGTATGAAAGGCAATATACGTAAGCGCAGCGAGAATGGAGGCTGGCAGATCACCATCTGGACGGGCACCAAGCCGGACGGCAAGCCACAGCGTCACTATGAAACTGTTCGAGGCAGGAAATCAGATGCACAGAGACGCCTGAGGGAGCTGCTAACCAACATCGATAAAGGTGCATATACACCGCCCAGCCACATTACTGTTGCAGAGCTGCTTAACCAGTGGCTATTGGGATACTGTAAGGCTCACTGCTCACCCCGCACGCAGGAAGGCTATGAGTCCATAATCAGAAATCACCTGGTACCGGCTCTTGGACACATCAAACTTGAGGAGCTTAAAGTGTGCTCTATCCAGGCATTTTATGGCTCAGCCTGCGAGCAGGAATTAACGAACCGAACGGTATCACATTTCCACAGGGTGTTGAGCCAAGCGTTGAAGTGGGCGGCCAAGCTGGGCTACTTAAGCAAAAACCCGGCAGAGTCGGCAGACCCGCCAAAGGCGCAACACAAGACCATGAACACGCTATCAGAGTTTGAGGCTGCAGTCCTACTTGAGAAGGCGCGGGATAGCTTCTGCTACCCGGTCATCTACACTGCTATATCCACCGGAATGCGCCGTAACGAGCTCCTCGGCCTGCGATGGCGGGACATAGACCTATACGGGTTGAGCATCTCGGTCAGCCAAACTCTCTATAAGGGCAAGGGCAAGGTCGAGTTCCGAGAGCCCAAGACGGGGTACAGCCGACGTCGGATCAGCATGACACCGAAATTGGCCCTCTATCTGGGAGAGTACAAACGGGAGCGGGAACAGTTGTTTGAGGAGCGGGGCACGCCGATCACCCTCGATGACCTCGTTTTCACCAACGACGATGGCAAATGCATCGACCCCAGTACGGTATCGCATAATTTTGGTAGAATAAGCAGGAGTATGGGGTTAAATATTAGATTCCACGATCTAAGGCACACCTGTGCATCGTTGATGCTTAGTAAGGGTGTCCACCCCAAGATAGTCAGTGAGATGTTAGGGCACTCGACCGTGGCGATCACCCTGGACATCTACAGCCACGTCACACCGGGCCTTCAGGAGGCTGCTGCCAAGAGCCTCGATGCCCTGCTACCACCTGGGTTAGTCGGAGCGGCAGCCGAGCGGCACGGGCTGGTGGTTTAGTGGTTGTTTGCATCGTCATGCGCCTGTAGCTCAGCGGACCAGAGCATCGGTCTTCGGAACCGGGGGTCGTGGGTTCGAATCCCACCAGGCGCGTATCTAACTTTAAGTTTTTGCCGACATTTTGCCGGCTCATAGTCACCGCCCGTATAAGGACGATTCAACAGGCCGGGAGAGCT
>CAYVBI010000145.1:0-5542 GCA_964448985.1 uncultured Dehalococcoidales bacterium | reverse complement strand
GGTGCGCCGCGAGCTCTATCCCGCGCCCAATGCATGGATGGTGGCCATAGCAGCCACCTGCTGGTACATCACCGAGATCATCGGCGAGGTCTACAACCTGGGCCTGGGCAATATCTCACAGGTCATGTTCTGCCTGGTATGGGTTTTTTATGGTACGAACGTTGTCCTTTGGGCGCTCAGCGGATATAGATGGACAAAGGATTAGCCAGGATTCTTTAAAATAAGTGATATGATTATTGGGGCAGGTCGGAACAAGTAAATAGAAGATCATGAAGAAGGAAAGTAGCTATAAAATGAAAGGAAATAAATTCAATATCCTTATGGCAACGTTGTTAGCTGTGATGGCAATGGCCCTGGTCTTAATCGCTGGCTGCGGGGAGCAAACGAGCGTACCGTCTTCACCTTCCACTGCCACGCTGAGCGAAGCCACAATGTGTAAAAACTTCAATTACCAAACAGGGGCAGGGGATAATATCACCGTATTCGTCCGCAATGACTCATGGATCATGTGTTCAGTCAAACTGTCGGATGCCCCGTCAGGAACCAGTGTGAAGGCAGTCTGGTTCTATCAGGGCAATCAGAGGCGTTCCGAGACACGGGTCGACAGTGGCACAAAGTATCTTGGATTCAAAGTGGAACCAAAGAACTTCCACAGCAATGCAATGCGCTTTGACGCGGGAGACTACGCAGTCAAGCTCTATCTCGATGACCAGGAAAAGATAACTTTGCAATTCAATGTGCAATAAAAACTACAATAGCCCCAATATATGTATTTACTTCTATGTTATAATTCTCAACTGCCAAATCAACTAATAATTCACAGGTAAACGCGAATGAAACTGACTGACGAAGAAGTAAGGCACATCGCTCTCCTGGCCAGGCTCGGTATCTCGGACGCCGAGGTGGAAAAGTTCCGCGAGCAGCTTTCCAACATCCTGGAGAACTTCGACATCTTGAGCCAGGCCGATACCGAGGGTCTTGCGCCCACGTCTCAATCCGTGGCTCTGGAGAATGTGTACCGCGCCGATGAACCGAAACCCTCTTTGACGGTCGACGATGTACTGGCCAATGCGCCTGACCAGGAGGACAACTCCTTCAAGGTCAATGCAGTACTGGAGTAACCATGAGCGACCTTCACCGTCTGACCATCCACGAAGCTCACGCATTGCTCAAAGAGAAAAAAGTCTCTTCAGTCGAGCTGACGCATGCCGTGCTGAAATATCTCGAATCCATCGACGGCAAGATACGCGCCTGCATACGCATAACGGCCGAGCACGCGCTCGAACGTGCCAAATCCGCAGACAAAGCCATTGCTGAAGGCAAATGCAGCCCCCTGACCGGTGTGCCGCTGATAATCAAGGACAATATGTGCACCAGGGGCGTCACCACTACCTGCGGCTCCAAGATGCTGGAGAACTTCGTCCCGCCCTATAATGCCCATGTAATCGAGAAACTCACCTCCGTTAATGCCGTGATGATTGGTAAGGCCAACATGGACGAGTTCGCCATGGGCTCCTCCACGGAAAATTCGGCTTTCTTCACCACGCATAACCCCTGGAAGCTGGACTGCGTACCGGGAGGGAGCAGCGGAGGCTCGGCCGCCGCGGTCGCCGCCGACGCCTGCATCTACGCGCTGGGATCCGACACGGGCGGCAGCATACGCCAGCCAGCGGGATTCTGCGGTGTGGTGGGGCTCAAGCCCACCTACGGACGTGTCAGCCGCTACGGGCTGGTGGCCTTCGCCAGCTCGCTGGACCAGATCGGCCCGCTGGCCAAAGATGTAACGGACGCCGCGCTGGTAATGAACGTTATCTCAGGACATGACAAACGCGATTCCACCACCGTATCGACGGAAGTACCTGACTACACAAAAGCACTTAAACTTGATTTAAAAGGCATGCGAGTCGGTATACCTCGCGAGTACCTGGTCGAGGGCATGCAGCCCGAGGTGCGCAGCGCAATCGAAACAGCGGTCAAGAAGCTGGAGGAACTGGGCGCCAGCATCGACTGGAACGTCTCCCTGCCCAATACCAGGTACGGCCTGGCTGCCTACTACATACTTGCGCCATCGGAGGCCTCGGCCAACCTGGCGCGATACGACGGTGTGAAATACGGTTACTCTTATCGCGATTCCACCAGCATGTGGGAATCCATGGAAAAGACCAAGCAGTATGGCTTCGGCGCAGAGGTCAAGCGACGTATTATGCTGGGCACCTATGCCCTCTCCGCCGGCTATTACGACGCATATTACCTGAAAGCACAGAAGGTGCGAACGCTTATCAAACGCGATTTCGATCGGGCGTTTGAGACGTATGACGTACTGGTTACACCCACCTCCCCCACCGTAGCCTTCAAGATCGGGGAGAAGGCGGACGATCCGGTGCAGATGTACCTCAGTGACGTCTGCACGCTGCCCATTAACATAGCCGGCGTACCAGCGATCTCCATACCTGCGGGATTTGTAGACGGCCTGCCCGTGGGCATGCAATTCATAGGAAAGCATTTCGGCGAGGAAACCCTGCTGCGCACGGCTTATGCCTACGAACAGGCCACGCCCTGGCACAAGCAGAAACCCACTATCGCCTGACGCTGACCGTTATCACGATCTTAACAAAGCAGCCTCCGTGAAGTTACTTTGCCTGCCTGTTTTGTTATAATACGGTTTACCCGAAAATTCAGGCTGTTCGAGGAGGCGTTATGGAGAACGAAAAGAAAATCTTCGAGGCACTGGAAAAGGATGCCAAGCTCACCCCCGACCAGATCGCCGAAATGACCGGCGTACCCGCCCATGATGTGCAGAAGATAATCAAGAAGGCAGAGAAGGACGGCACCATCGTCAAGTATAAGACGGTCATCAACTGGTCCAAGCTGGGTGAGGAACAGGTATGGGCGCTGGTTGAGGTAAAGGTAGTCCCGCAAAAGGATACCGGATTCGGCGCCATTGCCGAACGCATCTATCGCTTCCCGCAGGCCAAATCGGTCTTCCTGGCATCCGGCACTTACGACCTTGCCATCCTCATAGCCGGCAAGACCATGCAGGAGATCGCTATTTTCGTTTCAGAAAAACTGGCGCCCATGGATACCGTCCAGGGCACGATAACCCACTTTATACTTAAAAAATACAAGGAGGACGGTGTCATCTTCGAGGATGACGGCGAACCCCGGCGGCTGGGCGTTGTAGCCTGACTTCCACACGTCATCCCCATTGCAGGAGATTCCAAATGACGCATCATATAAAACGAACTAAAACCAAATCTGATTATATATCACAAAAGGCACGGGATATCTCTCCCTCCGGTATCAGGAAATATTTCGACCTGCTGTCCTCCATTGACGGCGCCATCTCTCTCGGCGTGGGCGAACCTGATTTCGTAACTCCGTGGCCCATGCGTGAGGCCGGTATCACTGCAATCGAGAAGGGCTTCACCATGTATACATCCAACCGGGGCATACACGAGCTGAGGGACGCCATCTCAAAATACCATCATAAATTCTATAACCTCAATTACGATCCGAAATCGGAGATCCTGGTCACCACGGGCAGCAGCGAGGCGCTCGACCTGGCCTTCAGGGCCATTATCGACCCGGGTGACGAGGTCATCATGTCCGATCCGCATTACGTGGCCTACCCGGTATGCGTATCCCTGGCCGGGGGCGTGCCTGTGCTCGTGCCGACCTACGAGAAAAACAATTTTGAGCTAATGCCGGCTGATATCAGGAGGAAACTGACAGCCAGGACCAAGGCCATTCTACTGAGCTTCCCCTCCAATCCGACCGGGGCCGTCATGCCGAGGAAGCTCCTGCTGGAGATAGCCAAAATAGCCAATGAACATGATCTGCTGGTAGTTTCCGACGAGATATATGCCCGCCTGACATACGATGTTGAGCACACCTGCATGGCCAGCCTTCCGGGCATGAAGGACAGGACCGTACTGATAGGCGGATTCTCCAAGGCTTTCGCCATGACGGGATGGCGCGTCGGATTTTCGTTGGCCAACGCCGAGATTACCGAAGCAATGCTCAAGGTACACCAGTACACCATGATGTGCGCTCCTATCATGGGCCAACTGGCCGCCCTGGAAGCGCTGAAGGATAATAACAACCAGGAGGTCGAGGATATGCTGGCCGAGTATGACAGGCGCCGGCATGTTATAGTCAAGGGATTCAAAGACCTGGGACTCTCCTGCTTCGAGCCGAAGGGCGCTTTCTATGCCTTTCCCAACATAACATCCACGGGTATGACATCCGAGGAATTTGCCGAGGGGCTTTTAACGGAGGAGAAAGTGGCCGTGGTGCCCGGCTCGGTATTCGGATCGTGCGGACAGGGCTATGTGCGCTGCTGTTACGCTACGTCATTGCCCGAGATCGAAGAGGCCCTTAAAAGGATCAAGAAGTTCCTGACGCGC
The DNA here is from genome assembly GCA_964448985.1 of uncultured Dehalococcoidales bacterium. GTDB lineage: Bacteria > Chloroflexota > Dehalococcoidia > GIF9 > UBA5629 > CAIMUM01. The sequence continues at coordinate 1,136 of CAYVBI010000145.1, read as the reverse complement.
CACCGCAAGAAGTAGCTACTTCTGCCCCTGCCAGTCGCGGAATAGGCTTCCTATATTGGGATTGGCGGCAATGATCTCCCTGTCATCGATAGTGGCCGGGCGGCCTGCAAAATTCGCCACCTCGCCACCTGCTTCCCTGACCAGTAACAGTCCGCTGGCTGAATCCCACGGGTAGAGGCTCTTGTGGAAATAAAGGCTCAGCCGCCCGCTGGCCACATAGGCCATGCCCAGGCTGGAGGAACCGATTAACCTCATGCAATGGACCTTCGGCCACAGTTTGGTTGCCGTATCCAGAAGTTCGCTGCTTCTTCCCGCGTCATAGCCCAGGTCCACACCGACCGCGGCGCCCTCCAGGTCGGCAACATCCGCCACACTGATTCTCCTATTGTTCAGGTAAGCGCCTTTGCCCTTGACAGTACGGAAGACCTCGTTGCGCATGGGGTCGAGGGTGATACCCAGCAATACCTCGCCACGCCGGGCCAGGGCGATATTGACACAAAACAAAGGTATACCAAAATGGTAGTTGTTGGTGCCGTCCAGGGGATCGATTATCCAGGTATATTCGTTGTCCGCACGCCTGGTACCAGCCTCCTCGGACATTATGCCGTGTTTGGGGAACGCGGCGGTGATAATCTGAAGTATGGTTTTTTCTGACAGCAGGTCGGCTTCGGTAACCAGGTTGCGCCTGCCCTTGATCTTTATGGCATTGTGCTGGCCGAAGCGCTGACGCAGTATCTTGCCTGCTTGGTCGGCAGCCTGCCTGGCCACACTATATGCGGACTGACCCTTCACGGACACCGGAAGTGGGGCAGCCGGCTTCTCAGGCATCCCTTTTGAGGCCCATCTTGAGCTTTACTTCACCGATGGTCTGGCTGGCTATGGCCTGCGCGCGCTTCGCCCCGTCGGCAAGGATATCGTAAATATGCTCGGGGTCCTTCTCGAACGCTGATCTCCGTTCGCGGAAATCCTTGAGGCTGCTGTTGATGCCGGCAGCCAGCAGTTTTTTACAGTCTACACAACCTATCCCGGCCACCCTGCACTGCGCCTCGATCTCTTGAACACGCGCCTCGGTGAAGAATTTATGCAGGCTGAACACGTTGCAGACCTCGGGGTGGCCCGGGTCGTTGCGGCGCTGC
>CAYVBI010000144.1:0-5547 GCA_964448985.1 uncultured Dehalococcoidales bacterium | reverse complement strand
CGGTCAGCAAATTGAAAATAGTGCTTTTACCCACGTTGGGCGCGCCGGCCAGGGCAACTGTAATTTCCTTTGCTTTTGCGCTTTCTATCATGAGGCTTCCTTTCGCACTACTAATATTTTTTCAGCCAGTTGCCTGCCGATCGCCACTTCAGTATCATGCACCCTTACCAGCACGGGACCGCGGCGATAATTTTCTATCATTTTGATGATGCTGCCCGGGGTGAAGCCCAATGACAGGCACCTTCCCAGTGACCCTCTCCCGCCCCCGCAGGTCTTGATCACCGCGAATTCACCGGACTCCAGCCGGCCCAGGGCTATTTCGCCTTCGTCGGTGGGAAGCGATGTCACGGGCATCTGTTCAGCTGCAAGGACAGAGGATATCGCACTGTCCAGTGTGAATCTGGTATTTTGAAATTCTATATCGAGCGAGCCGTCCTTGTTTTTTTTCAATACAGTGACGACTACGCCTGGCCGCAGTCCCAACTTCTCGATCCCTCTCAATAACTTGGGGTCCTCATTATCGATAGCCAGTATGCGTACCTTTTGCGGTGGGCGAAAGGAAGATAACGGAGTGTGTTTTTCCGGCTTGATATTGCCCTTTTCGTCGGGTATTGCATGCCCGTGCGGACAGGTATCGATATTACCCAGTATGCTGGATAATCCTTTCTCCATGTCAGGTGAAGTAGCATGTTCCAGGCGGCAGGCTTCTTTATGGACCTTGTCCCACTTCATCCCCAGCACATCCGTCAGGAACCTCTCCCACAGACGGTGACGTCTTATTACCGCCAGCGCCCTCTCTTCACCTGAGGGCGTAAGCGAAGCTCCCATCCTCGCCTTGTAATCGATCAGCCCCTTGCTTTCCAGAGCGCGCAGCATATCCGTGACCGCAGGCTGGGATACTCCCAGGTCAGCCGCCAGGTACGAAGTCGAGACCGGGGTCTCTTTGCCCTGCCTCTTATATATAGCCTCCAGGTATTCCTCTGTCCGTTCGCTTTCCATCTTATATCTCCAAATAACCTGACCATCCTAATTAAGCTGGCTTAATTATTACATAAAAAACTGGTGTGTGCAAATGGTCAAACTCTCTCGTGGTCTGAATATAGTGATCTTGACAGGATGATCGAAGATGGTTAGACTCATGCTTCAAACATTGGATTCATATTATCGGAAGAGCAAGAAAGGATAATCGAGTCGATCATGTCACTCATACCTGCATTCGAAATAGGCGTATGGAATGCCTGGTTGTTTATGATCATATTCCCCCTGCAATGGATTGTTGTGCTCATCTTGCCCAAACAAATCGGTGACAGGACCAGTCATCCTGCCGAATTTAAAAAGGACCTGAGGGGTCAGGTCTCTGTCAGGGTAACGGAAATCTTCTGGGTAGGTGCCACCCTGTATTCCATCTTCCTCCCCCTGGCCATTGGAACGGCATGGTTGTATATCGGACTGGGTGTTTTTGCCATCGGGTTGATGATTCTTGGTTGGGCAACGTTGACCGTCATGCGGACGGCGCCCGATAAGCCGTTTACCACAGGCATATACCGCTTTTCCCGGCACCCGATGTACCTTTCCATGATCCTCGTATATCTGGGAGTCAGCATCGCAGCCGCTTCCTGGCTATTTCTGCTCATCACGATCATCACCTTTTTCCTGCAGCGATTGCAGATGATTAATGAAGAGAAGTTTTGCTGCCGGAAATTCGGCCCTGTTTACGTCGAATATATGAAGAGGACCCCGAGGTGGATAGGCGTGCCCGGAACCCGTAATAGAAAATAGGCGTAGCCCCTATCTTATCGATGCTTTACACCTGGCTTTATATATAACATCTACCATGTTGTGGGGTGCGTATCGATCGCGTATCTTTCTCAGGATGCACCGCAGGCCTTTCCAAATAACTTGACATTGTTGTAACACCTCGTATATTATTAGTAAGTATTTACTAAGCTAAGGCAGGTTATGCGAATGAATAAGCAGGACAGGGAGCGCCTCAGCGGGGAAGACAGGCGGGCGCAGATTATTGATATCGCTCTGACCCTTTTTGCGGAGAAAGGCTTTGCGGGAACGCGGACCCGTGAAATAGCCGAGGCTGCCGGTATCAGCGAGACGCTTATCTTCCAGCATTTCAAGGCCAAGGACGAGCTGATACGGTCAGCGCTGGCCACATTGTTTCATGCACATCCGGTCAGTGGCGAGCTGGTAAAGCAGCTGAAAAAAACAGAAGATGATGCCCGTTTCTTTCGTACGCTTGCCTTGCATTTCATCCGGCACAATCGCGAAGATCCCAGAATTATGAAGCTGGCCCTTTACAGTTCAATCGAAGGTGGTCATTTCTGGGAACTGACCAGGACGGATGAAACAGGGCCTTTGATGATAACCCTGATAAGTGATTACATACAGAAAAGGATTGATGATGGCGTATTCGTAAAAACCAATGCCGGGATCGCGGCGCGGCTCTTTGTCGATGCGGTTTTTATGCATATCGCCGACAAATCGACGGCCATCACGGGCCCGCCGCTGCCCTTCCCGGACGAAAAGGTGGTGGAAATACTGATTGATATCTTTCTCGGCGGCCTGAAGAAAAAATAGGGCCCGGTAATCGCAAGATTGACGCAAAAGGGCAATTTTTTAATGGCTAATAACTTTGTAAGGACTAACTAATTAAGGAGGTACAAATGTCCGACAGAGATGAGCAAGAAGAGGCGATCGGTGGCATGGAAAATGCGAGAGTGTATGCGGCATCCCATCGAAAAAATGCGGGCCTGATGTATGGCAGTCTGGTGAAGGATATCGAGGGGTTGAACCTTTCCGGTCGCTATCTTGAAATGGGAGCCGGGCCCGGGTATCTGGCTATGATGATTGCGGAACGTAAACCCGATAGTGAGATCACCGCAGTTGATATTTCTTCCGACATGATAGCCGTCGCCGGGGAATTCATCCGGGAAAAGAAACTGGAAAACAGAGTACATTACATTCAGGGCGATGTTGGCGATGAGCAATTTATGCAAAAACTGGGGACATTCGACCTGGTATATACAACTTTTTCTTTACATCACTGGAAAGATCCGCATAAAGCTATCCGTAATCTCTGGAACGCTGTTCGATCCGGCGGCGCTCTGTACATCCTGGATTTTCGCAGGATAGGCTGGCTGTGCTCATTGCCCGTGAAATGGAGGGAGCTGGAGTCTCTCAGGGCTTCATACAGTGCGAGAGAAATTGAAGCGATATTTCAGAAGGCCGGGCTTACCGACTTTCGCATCAAGACAGCTTTCCCATACCTGCTTCAAACCGCCATCGCATGGAAATGATACGGCTCGCCAGCGGCTCAAGCGCCAATGAGAGTCAAGCTGATTCGTTTGTTCTGTTATAATTATGCTGTTCCCTTCATCGTGACCCGGTTATCGTTAATTAGAATAAGGAGAGATGATGAAAAAGCAGTTGAGATGTTCACTGGTACTGGCTTTAATTTCATTGTTGTCCTTAGCATTGCTGTCCTGCAGCGCGCCGGCTCCTGTAAATGAACCATCAGTGCCGCAGGTATCAGCGGAGCCAGCCCAGACCGTACCGCAAGCTGCAGGTAAAACGGTCCACCAGGTAGTGCAATTAACCAACAAGCAGGCGGACGGGTATGTTGTTCCTTTCAGAAATGTGAAAATAGTCTGTGTGATAACGGATGTCGGCATGGTGGGCTGCGGAGCCTTTGATGTTGTGGCCCTGGATTCCTTCGCCTGCCCGGCGGCCCGGGTTAAATCTTCAACCGGTCATCCTATCGCTACGGTGGATGATCTATTGGACGGAACTGTCAAAGAGGCAAATGCCGAGGCATCCAAACTCGGCATAAAAGTCGGCATGACCGGCAGGGAAGCACTCGATCTGCTGTAAAATGATCAAATAATCATCCGGACATCCTTGACGGTTTCCAGCCCATTTATCATTTGCAAAATGTGCGCCGCTTTTTTGGGTGCTTTAGAGTACTGAGCGCAGTCTGTGTATTTATTTACGACATCTTCCAAACTCATTGGATTATGCGGGTGACCGAACGGATGGTCGACCTGACCAGTGTAGACAGTTCCTGATTTAAGTTTAATAGATAATTTGCCGGGCGCGAAAAAGGACTTGATCTCACCATAGCTGATATCCTCGGACACTATTATTTGAGCCAGCGATAACGCGACATTATCCGATAGTCCATCTGAAGTAAAGCTCTTGATGCTCAGTCCCTTGTTGGCGATTGCAGCACCCACGCAAAACGGCAGGCTGATCCTTCCCTCCGTGCTGGTAGCAGGTTTTTTCCTATCTTCACCGGCATATCTTTTTTGTATTTCCGTAACATAAAGGATGATCTGCTCTATATCCGAAGGATTGATATCATGCTCACGTGTCAGTTCCAGAGCTGCCTGGACGTGATTATGCATGATCCTGTTGGCTGACCAGGCCTTCAATCCTACGTTTACGCCGTCGTACCTCGTCCCTAAATCTCCTACCAGGTAATCCCTGTCGTACTTCCCCTGAAAGTATAGATTGAATAGTCCCGCTGGACCTTCGAAGCTCGTTTTGATCCCTGTGACTCCCCTTTGCGCCATCAGTGCCGCCAGGGCAGCTTGCATTCCTATGCTGCCTCCGTAAAGTTCTCTGATTTTAGGGTCTCCGGGGCTCAGGAATACCTCGAATGTCCCGGCGGCAGCCTGGTGAAAGACAATTCCAAGGGCATCCACAATCTGCTCCCGGGTGAGGTTCAGTACCTTGCCTGCAGCTGCCGCTGCGCCGAAAATACCCAGCACGGGAGCGGGGCGGAAGCCCAGCATTAATCCCTCCTGCTTTCTTTTTATCGCAGTCCCCAGCCTGCATATCAGATCGTTCCCCAGGGCGATAGCGGTGATGAACTCTTTGCCGGTCACGCCGCCCACCTTCTCGGCCAGAGCGAGAGCAGCCGGGACAGTGCATAAGCTGGGATGGACTCCGGCTTCGTCAACTATGTCGTCATAGTCAAGCGCATGGGCCAGCACACCATTGGCGAAAGCGGCCGACCAAGCAGGTAGCTTTTTATTGAATCCTATTACCGTAGCCTCCGCGCGACCACCGGCTTCAATAAACAGGTCAATTACGTTTTTACTATCGGGGGATAAACCGGAGCCCGCTAATATACACCCAAACGTATCCAGGATGCATTTCTTTGTTATATCCACCACTTCCGGCGGAAGGTCCTTAATGGTGATGCCGGCGATATTGTCAGCTAATATATAACTTGCATCCATCCCATTCCTCTTTTTCGCGGCGTACTTAAGCCTGATAATCTATTTATTCGTTCGTTCGCGTTTTGGATATCAGCTTTCATCTGATAATAACTCGACAAGCTCTTGCTCAGACATATTCAGGAATTCAGAAGCAACAAATTCTGTATGTTCGCCCAGGCATGGGGCGGGCCTGAGCGGTTGGGCGGGGGTTTCCGATAGTATGGCAGGCTCGCCAAAACTAATAGAATCCCCGATTACGGGATGTTTCATGCTCCAGAACTGATTGCGCGCTTTGAGCTGCGGATCTTCGCAG
>CAYVBI010000143.1:0-5554 GCA_964448985.1 uncultured Dehalococcoidales bacterium | reverse complement strand
GCGGGAAGGCAACCCGGCCAAAGCGATGAAGACCATACGGGAAGCCATCTTCCGTTGATCAGGGAAACACTGTCTTCCACTGGACAAGCCATGACGACTATTAAGTGCGCCGCCGTCGACCTGGGCGCCTCGGGAGGCAAGGTCATGCTGGGGCGCTTCGACGGCTCAAGGATCACACTGGAGGAAGCATACCGCTTCCCCAACGGCCCGATACAGGCAGGACAACATATCTACTGGGACGTGCGCCGGCTGTTTGAAGAGGTCAAGAAAGGTCTGGGCATGGCCGCCAGGGTTGCCCGGCTCGTTTCCGTAGGGCTGGATGCCTGGGGTAATGACTTCTGTTTACTGGACGGCAGCGGGGCATTGCTGGAGAACCCACACAGCTATCGCGATCCACGTACCGACGGCATTATGAAAAAAGCCTTCGAGAAGATATCGAGGGAGGAGATTTACAACCGGACGGGCGTTCAGTTCATGCAGCACAACACCTTGTTTCAGGTCTACTCTATGGTGCTGGATAAATCCCCCCTGCTTGAAGCTGCAGCCACCTATCTGATGATCGGCGACCTGTTCAACTACTGGTTGTGCGGTGAGAAGTGCTGCGAGTTCACCAACGCCACCACCACGCAATTTTATGACCCCAAGAAACGGGACTGGTGCTTGCCGTTGTTAAAGAAGTTCGATATCCCAGCCCGTATCATGCCACCCATCGTTCAACCTGCAACAAAGCTGGGAACGCTGCAGCCGGGAGTGTGCGCTGAACTGGGCATTCCGCCCGTTCCTGTGATAGCCGTCGGCACGCACGATACGGCCTCGGCCGCCGGCGCCGTTCCCTACAGCGGGGGCATATTTACAGGCGCGCCCGCAGAACAGGTTGCATCCCCTGACGCTGCCTTCCTCAGCTCAGGTACATGGTCTCTGTTGGGGGCTGAGGTGGGCGAACCGCTCATCAACACCGCCGGGTTGAAAAATAATTTCACCTGCTACGGGGGAGTGGGAGGCGCCTGGCTGGTCTGGAAGAACATACAGGCCCTGTGGGTGCTGCAGGAATGTATGCGCAACTGGGCGGAAGCCGGTCATCAAGATACGCTCGAGGGGCTGATCGATTTGGCCGGGCAGGAGCAGCCGTTCGCCGCCGTTATAGACGTCGACGACCGGCTGTTTCTAACACCCGGCGATTTTCCCGCCCGTATTGATAAGTATTGCCGGAGCACAGGGCAAAGGTCACCCGAAGGAAAAGGCGCAGTGGTGCGCTGTACTCTGGAATCACTGGCGCTCAAGTACCGTTACACCTTTGAGCGGTTGCAGGATGTGCTGGGCAGGAAGCTAAGCCGCATCCATATCATCGGCGGCGGCTCCCGCAACACGCTGCTGAATCGCCTGACTGCCGATGCTACGGGTGTTCCCGTTGTGGCGGGCCCGGCCGAGGCCACCGCGCTGGGTAACTTCATAGCGCAACTGATGGCGCTGGGCGAGATCAAATCACTGTCGCAGGGAAGGGAGATAGTGGCCCGGTCATTTGAAAGATCCATCTACGAGCCCATCAGTGCGCCCGGCTGGGATAATGCCTACGGGCAATTCTTGAAACTGGTATGAAATAACCTGAAAAATATACGATAATATACAAAACAGGAAACAGAGAAATGGAGAAACTTTTACTGAAAGAAGCCCGCGAACTAATCGCGCAGGTCGGCAAGATCATGCTGGAGCGAAACCTGACAGACCTGGCCGGAGGAAACATCAGTATGAGGGTGGATGATAAAATCGCCCTGTCTCCCAGCTACGCCGGCACGCGGAAATTCTGGCGGCTGAAGCCGGAGGACGTGCTGGTGCTTGATCTGGAGGGCAACCTGCTGGAAGGCGATGGAAAGATCTCGCGAGAGGGCCCGGTACACCTTAAACTGCTTAACTCCTTCTATCCGGAGGGCCGTGCAGTGATACACGCCCATCCCCGCAATATAATGGTATTCTGCGCGGCCAGACAGCCCATACCCCCCGTGCTGGAATATACTTATAAATTCGGTGAGATCAGGCTGGCTGATTATGCCCGTGGCGGGATACAGAACAAGCAGCTGGCCGAGAATATATATAAAGCCCTCTGCGGTCAGGAAAAAAGAATAGCCGGACAGGCCGCTGCTGTAATAGCACCCTGGCACGGCCTCTTTGCAGCAGGCAAAGATCTGTACTCGGTACTGGACGCGATTGAACGCATCGAGGTAAACGCCCGCTGCATACTGATGGGCAAAATACTGCTTAATGACGAGGACATGCTTTATCGCTCCCGCCACGACCTGGCCAAGCAGATGGAAAGTTCCGGTGGCGAAGGGGAATAAATCGGTTCATGATCCTGACTGTTACCCTCAATCCCGCCGTCGACCGCACCTATCTGATTAAGGATTTCGCCTGGAACCGCACGATCCGCGCGGAGCAGGTGGTGCGGGGCATGGGAGGGAAGGGCACCGATGCCTCATGGGTGCTGGGCGAGCTCGGCTACAGTAGTCGGGCGCTGGGATTCGCAGCGGGCAACAACGGCCGGATGATGGAGAAGATGTTGCGCTCGCGAGGCTGCCGGACCGATTTTGTGTGGGTGGAAGGCGAGACACGCGTTAATATCGTTATCATCGGCAGCGCCGGCCAGGGCCAGACAACGCTGACCGAGCCGGGCCTGAAGATCGGGGCAGGCGATCTTAAGAAATTCCGCAGTAAGTTCAAGTCCGCCCTGAAACGTTCCTCCTGTGTAATCATCGGAGGCACCGTGCCGCCCGGGATCGATGCGTCCATTTATACTGAGCTGGTAAGCAGCGCCAGGGAAGCTGGACTGCCCGTGATCTTCGATGCCAGTGGGCCCGGCCTGAGGCCCGGTATGGAGGGCCGACCTACTATAGCCAAGCCCAACGTCGATGAGATTGCGGAGCTTTATGGGGGTCCGATAAATACTGTAGATGAAGCTTATATGGCTGGAAGGAATATCCAGGATAAATACGGCGCTATGCTGGTCATTACGCTGGGGCAACAAGGCGCGCTGGCGATACTGGCCGGGCATGCTTATAGCATCCCTGTGTTGAAGATACCGGTCGCCAGCACCGCTGGCGCCGGTGACAGCGTGCTGGCCGGGCTGGCAGTGGCGCTGTCTGAAGGCAAGCCTATCGAGGACGGACTGCGCCTCGGTTTTGCCGCTGCCGCCGCCGTCTGCCTTAATACCGCCACCGCCGATTGCCGCAGGGCCGACGTGGAAAGGCTGCTGCCGCAGGTGCAATTAATAGAGTACCGGGGATAGACGTATTCCCGTAACCGCGGTAGCTGTTTCATCTTTCTCAGTTAGATTCACCGACTTTATATAACGTATAATAGACGGCGACAAATCGGGCGCTTCCATCTCACCAAATACAAAATGAATGATCTACAGCCGGTCAAAGAGCCGGCCAGACTCTGGAATAAGAACTTCCTGCTGCTCTGGCAGGGGCAGCTCATCAGCCAGATAGGGCAGCGCTACTTCAACGTCGGCATGCTCTTCTATATTAAACAGGCTACAGAGTCGGCCAGCCTGATGGGGGGCATGATGCTCTTCTCCACCCTGCCCGGCGTATTACTGGGTCCTATGGGCGGCACCTTCGCGGACCGCTTCTCCCGCAAGAAGATCATCGTCTACAGCGACCTCATCCAGGGCATACTGGTGTTCTCGCTGGCGGCGCTCATGTTTTTCCTGCTCTGGACCGCCGGCCTGATTGCCGCAGATCCGCAGAGTGGTTTCGCATTTTTCTCCTTTGTCTACCTCACACCGCACGCCAGCGCCATCAATATCACCTGGATGTTCATCGTGGCCACGCTGGGCGCTATCCTCTTCGCTTTCTTCACCCCGGCCATGTCCGCGGCCATACCCGACCTGGTGCCCAAGGAGAAGCTCAGTATAGCCAATTCGCTCAACCAGTTTGCCATCTTCCTTGCCATGTTCCTGGGGCAGGGGCTGGGCGGCCTGATCTTCAGCATCACCGGCGCGCCGCTGCTTTTCCTCATCAACAGCGCTACCTACCTATACGCGGCGGGCAGCGAATCGTTCATTAAAATTCCCCAGCCGCCGGTTGAGCCGGAGAAGAAATCTGGCGAGGCCTGGAAGTCCTTTATCCGGGATACCAAGGAAGGCCTGTCTTATGTATGGAATGAGAAAGGTATGCGCATACTTTTCCTGGCGGCGGCGCTATTGCACCTGCTCATCGCGCCCATGCTGCTGTTGCTGCCCTTTTACGTGGAGGATTACCTCAAGCAGAACGCCTCGTGGTACGGATACTTGCTGGCGGCAGTGGGGGCGGGATCGGTGGTAGGTTACCTGATTGCGGGCGGGATTAACGTGCGCGGCAGGGCACAGAGCAACCTGATCATACTTTCTCTGTTGGGCGCCTCCATCTCGCTGGGTATCGTGGGATTCATCACCGAGCCATTCACCGTGCTGGGCGTCGTGACTATGATAGGTTTGACGGCAGGGATATTTATCGTGAAGACCACTACGGTCATCCAGCTTGCTGCTTCATCAGAGATACGCGGCCGCGTGTTCGGACTGCTGGGCACTTTGACCAGCGGCCTGGCCCCCATCGGCATGGGCATCGCCGGCGTGATCGCCGATATGGCCAATAAGAACATACCGGTGATATACGCCACCTGCGGCCTGCTGGTGCTGGCTATGTCCGTCGGGCTGGCGCTCTCCAGAGAGGCGCGGGATTTCCTGAAGCTGGATGTGGCTCACAGGGCTGAGCCCTGACTGACATCTTAATTTTTGTGATATACTGCTTTTAAATACCGCGCCTAGCTATGAACAATGATCTGAGCCTGATCTGTATCCCGATCGCCCTGTTGCTGGGTGCAACGCCTTCCGCTTTCATCATTGCCATGATTGCGGGCAAGATCGATATCCGGGATGAGCCGGACGGCAAGATCAGCGCTGCCGCGGTCTATCGCAGGGTAGGCCTGCTGCCGTTTGTGATCGTTGTCATCATGGATATCGGAAAGGGGGCGCTGGCAGTGCTGATCGCACAATGGCTGAACGCCGGTCCGTTGATGATCATGTTGGCGGGCGTAATTGCCATTGTAAGCCACCAGTGGTCTTTCTTCCTGAAGTTTCAGGGCGGGCGCGGCGCCACGGTCATGGGCGGTGTGCTGGTTTGCATCTGTACCGTGCCAACTTTGATCGGGGCAGCCGTTGCAGGGCTGCTGGCATTGATGATTAAAAACACCAGCTCAAGCTTCGGAATAGGGCTGCTGGCTATCACCGCTTCACTTTTTGCATTGCAGTGGGTGGATATTGCTGTGCCCCCAATTTTAATAGTCACACCGGCACCGCCACTGCCATTCACTGCTTACCACCTGCTTATCGTCTATCCGCTCTTGCTGGGCCTGCTGATGATGATCAAGGCATTGCAGGTTAAATACAGGCCGGGCGCCACGCTGAGGCCAGGGGCGGGAGGAAATGCATGAACTGGATGATGATTCAAACGGTTGAAGGGGCCGCGGCCTGGAAGGCCATCTGGGTGCCGCTGGTGGCATGGTTCGTGGCGCAGGCGCT
>CAYVBI010000142.1:0-5582 GCA_964448985.1 uncultured Dehalococcoidales bacterium | reverse complement strand
AGTCGATGGACCTGCGCAGGGCGAACTTGAGGAATGCGCTGGATGATCCCGCGGGGGGCTCGGGAACCTGTATGCCGGTGACGATCTCGTCGGCCTTGAGCACGGTGGTCTTGACAGGCTTGACCTCGAAGAACTTCTCGGCCTCGATGGTGCGGCTCGAAGTGACGATTTTGGCGTCCAGTGCGACCAGCGCCGGGGCGGTATCGCTGGGATGGACGGCGAAGCAGCCGCCGGAGACGCTGCCGCCGAAGATGGAGTGGTAGCGGTTGTCGCCCTTGATGGCATAGCACCTGCCGCCCTTTTTGCGCAGGCAGGAGAACCTGTTGTTCTGGTTGCGGTAATACCAGCACCTGATGTCCTGGCAGATGTTGCCCCCGATGGTGCCCATGTTCCTCAGATGTGGCGAGGCGGTCCTGCCCGCGGCCTGGGCCAGGGCGGTGTATTTGGACTTGATGACGGGGTTGGCGGCGATATCGGCCAGCAGGGCCAGCGCGCCTATGTTGAGCATGCCGCCCGACTCCTTTATGTCGCTCAGGCCCTGAATGGTCTTGATGTTGATCAGCGCCTCCGGGTAGGCGGGCAGGATGGAGTCCTTCATCTTGCCCAGGATATCGGTGCCGCCGGCGATGACGGCGGCCCTCTCGCCGTAGCGGCCCATGAGTGCCACGGCCTCATCTACACTGTATGCATTGAAATGTTTAAATTCCTTCACGTTTCACCACCTGCCTTTACTTTTTCGCCGCCTTCATCTTTGCGGCAGCTTCCTTCACGGCGATGGGATGCTGCGGGTAGGTGCCGCAGCGGCACAAGTTGCCAGAGAGGGCGGCCATAACCTCCTCCTCGGTCGGGTCCTGGTTGTGGTCGAGCAGGGCCTTGGAGGCGACCACGAAGCCGGGGGTGCAGTAGCCGCACTGCATGGCGTGGTTGTTCACGTATGCTTCGATCAGGGGATGTCCGTCGGCGGCGATGCCCTCGACGGTCTCGACGGTCTTGCCGTCGCACTCGATGGCCAGCATCATGCAGGAGAGGACGGGTTTGCCGTCCACGATCATGGTGCAGGACCCGCAGGCGCCGCGGTCGCAGAACTGCTTCGATCCCGTCAGGCCGAGTATGTCGTGGATGAGATAGTACAGAGTCCAGTTCGGCTCCACCAGGAAGGTGTGTTCGGCCTTGTTTATAAATAGCCTGATGCGGCCCTCTGCGGCGGGCAGGCCGCGCCCTTTGTGCGATTTGAAGACATGGCTTTTCAGCCCGTCCTGCGTATCGTGGGATTCCCCGCAGTAGGGGCAAACGAAATTCTTAATCTCTTTACTCAAGTTCTTGCCCTCCTCTTACAAATTAAATACAAGCATCCCTATGTCTTACCCAGGGCCTTCAATATCTTGTCAGGAGTAATCGGGGCATCGCCTATCCAGACTCCGATGGCGTTGTAAACAGCGGGCGCCAGAAGGCCGGGTATAACCGTTCCGAGATCCTCTCCGATGCCGATGGACCCATACGGCCCGTAACCCATGCCCGACTCCACCAGTATAGTGTAGATAGGTCCCGTGTCCAGAGTCGTAGCTATTTTATAGTCGAGCAGGTTGCCGTTCAGCATCACGCCGGTGACCGGGTCATGTACCACCTCTTCGAACTTGGCCCTGCTCATACCCATTATGCTGCCGCCGTACTGCTGACCCTCGCAGCTCATGGGATTGATCGCCTTGCCTACGTCGTTGACGTTGACTACCCTGGTGACGCTTACTTCGCCGGTCTCGGTATCCACCTCGATTTCCATGAAGTGGGCCTGCCGGCAGAGATGCGGCCTGGGGCTGATGGGATTGTAGCCTCCTTCCTGAGCATGGTATCCGACAGCATATAGCGGTTCGGTAAACGCAGTTCTCGCTCCGAGGATCTCCGTGCCTGTTATCGGTCCGGTCGGTCCTCCGTGCTTTACATATTCAGAGATGGGCATGCGCCTGGAGGGATCGGACTTGAGGAAGATCACGCTGTCCTTTATATCCAGCTCATCGGGTTTGGTATCTGGAAAGGCTGGCTGGAAGCTCCCCCTCTGTGAGGGCGCCGTTGGGCTGGTAACTGCTTCCAGTATCTTCTGTTTGAGGATCCTGGCTGTATGGCGCACCGCCCAACCGTTGGCCGACAGGTTGGTGGAGGAGCCCGGCGTCATCCTGACAAAGCCGGGATCATAATGCGAGTTGTAGTTAACGTCCTGGAGGCGGAAGCCCAACTCGTCCGCCGCGATGCGGCAATATGTATTTTCGGCTTCAACGCCGTGATCGACGCCCAGGGACTGCAATGTAGCGGTGCCATCTCCCCTTTCAATGCGGATGGCAAACTCGCCGCCGCCTGCAGAATCGGCCCATTCCTGGCCCCAGGTGAATCCGACCCCGTGCATCCTGCCGTTTGGCAGCTTCCTGGCGCCGGGCTTATGCCATGACGCTTCCCACTTGAACTCTGCCTTGCCTTTCTCGATGCACTCCCTCAGGCTGTCGCGTATCTCAAATCCACGCTCTTTTTTCTCCTCAACGAGTGAGGCCATTTCACGTCCATCGCAGCCGTCGTTTTTCAGTGCTACCTCGGTTGGGTCCATCCCCAGTTCGGCTGCAACACGGTCCATCACAGTTGTCAGTGTCAAACATGTGAGGAGAAATTCACAGCGGACAGGGACCGTTGGCCCTTTGTTAACCCAGACGGATTTAGTCTGGCTTTTCACGTTGCTGACCCTGGTATTTTCACTGAAGTGAACTCCCGCATGGAAAACTGGCCAGATGGCATTGACAATGTATGCAGTTGCATCGACGGCAGTGATAGTCCCGTCCTTCTTAAATCCCACCTTAATTAAATATGTGCCCTCGTCCATGGAGCCTCCGTAGAAGTCCTCACGCCGGTTGAAGATATATTTGATCGGTCTTTTAGTTCTGCGGGCCACAAGTCCGGCGCAGTACATGCCACCCAGGCTCCAATCGATGCAGGACCAGCCGCCGAAGCTCGCGCCCTGAAATGGCATATGTATCTGGATGGTGTTCAATGGTATACCTCCATACCAGGTTGAGATCTGGCGTTTGGGAGTATGACCCCGCTGATTTTTCAGCCAGACCTCGGGATAATCGCCGTTCCATTTGAAGACGCCGCAGGGACGCTCGGGGCCGATCCAGGTATGGGCAGCGCGTGTAAGCTTGAACTCGATAACCCTGTCTGCCTCGGCAAATCCCTTTGCCGGATCTCCCTTTGTTATTGCATCAAAGAAACCCCTGTTCCAGTGGTTCCCGTCGAAATAGCGCTCTGGGAAGCTGAGAGGCGCCGATGGATCGCTGGCCGCCACCGGGTCCAGGTTGAAGGGTCGCTCCTCCCAGTCGATCTCGATAAGGGAGAGGGCCTCCTCGGCTACGGCCTCGGTCTCGGCCGCCACGGCAGCACCTATCAGCTCTCCCTCGAAGTGAGCGACGCTTGAAAGGGGCCTGTCGTTGCCAAAAGCGCCTGCGATATTGCCGAGATTGGCGGATTCGGGGATTTCAGGATCATCATAGCGCAGCACATATCTGACGCCAGGCAGCTTCTCGGCCCTGCTGGTATCCATTTTGAGTATTTTGGCGTGAGGGTAGGGCGACATGAGGAAACGCATGTATAGCATGCCCGGGAGCTGTATGTCCATGCAGTAATCGGCCGACCCCGATGCCTTGGCCGGGCCGTCTATCCTGCGCGGGCCCCGTTCGCCGACATGCCTGTACTCCTTGAGCGGATATTTGTCCGCCTTCAGATTATCGAACATCTCAATCATTCGTTCCGTTTCGATTTCGGAGTTCTTGCTCATCTGATTCCCTCCTTCGATATAGCTAATTCACCGCGGAATGGCTGCGCAGAAACTGCGACCGGTCGCATCAACCGCCGCCAATTGAAACAAGTAATATTATGGAGTCGCCTTCTTTTAAAATCGTCGAATTCCATACGGGTTCATTATTGACATAAACGATTATGGCTTCCCTGCGATCTCTGGGTGTTCCCAGCAATGTAATCAAATCACGGACGGTGCAGCTGTCGGGCACCTCAATCTGCGAATCGTTTTTATACTTCTCCGCGTTGATCGATTTTCCGGTTAACCTGTCATAGTAAAGGCTGATCTTCATAGTTATTTCCTTTTCATTATTCCCATTGAGACTCCAATCATTATTTGGAAGAAGGTGGCGATGTCGATATTTCCTACAAGCTTTAGGTTCCAGTTATTTATTGCTTCTGGTATCCCCGTCGCCCCACCCAGAGCCAGTGTTTTGAATCCGACATCGGCGTTTTTAAACACGAAGGCCAGGTCATAGTCTTTGAGTACCTTATCCGACGAATATTTTCCGTTTCTGAAAAGGAAGCGCCTGCCGATTTTCCCATCCCTGGTCATCATCACGTATGCACAGTTGCGTACCTTAATCAGATCCTTCATAGACTTGTTGGTCTTTGCAGTTATACTCATTGCAATATTTATGATTGAGAGCAACATCGAAAACAGCAATTCACTATCACCTCCGGCTTTCATTCATGCGAAACGATGCCCGGGACAGAGCTTTATTGTACTTACCAGAGATATAATCCCGGTCATTTTCCCGCGCAGGCCAGGAGCGCTCTTTTGACCAGTGTCCTGGCGATGGCCACCATGTATTTGTTGTGCTCGAGCGGTTTGGCCTCGGCCACGGCGGCTGCGCCGGCCTCCTCCGCAGCCGCCTCGTCGATAACCCGGCCGGTTATGACCTGCTCCGCCTTGACGGCCCTGTAGGGTATAACATGTACGGCGTTGAGGCATATCCTTGCCGCCGAAACTTTGCCGTCCTTAAGGGTTACCATGACGGCGCAATTGACGATGGGGAAGTCGATGGACCTGCGCAGGGCGAACTTGAGAAATGCGCTGGAGGACCCTGCGGGGGGCTCGGGAACCTGTATGCCGGTGACGATCTCGTCGGCCTTGAGCACGGTGGTCTTGACAGGCTTGACCTCGAAGAACTTCTCGGCCTCGATGGTGCGGCTCGAAGTGACGATTTTGGCGTCCAGTGCGACCAGCGCCGGGGCGGTATCGCTGGGATGGACGGCGAAGCAGCCGCCGGAGACGCTGCCGCCGAAGATGGAGTGGTAGCGGTTGTCGCCCTTGATGGCATAGCACCTGCCGCCCTTTTTGCGCAGGCAGGAGAACCTGTTGTTCTGGTTGCGGTAATACCAGCACCTGATGTCCTGGCAGATGTTGCCCCCGATGGTGCCCATGTTCCTCAGATGTGGCGAGGCGGTCCTGCCCGCGGCCTGGGCCAGGGCGGTGTATTTGGACTTGATGACGGGGTTGGCGGCGATATCGGCCAGCAGGGCCAGCGCGCCTATGTTGAGCATGCCGCCCGACTCCTTTATGTCGCTCAGGCCCTGAATGGTCTTGATGTTGATCAGCGCCTCCGGGTAGGCGGGCAGGATGGAGTCCTTCATCTTGCCCAGGATATCGGTGCCGCCGGCGATGACGGCGGCCCTCTCGCCGTAGCGGCCCATGAGTGCCACGGCCTCATCTACACTGTATGCATTGAAATGTTTAAATTCCTTCACGTTTCACCACCTGCCTTTAC
>CAYVBI010000141.1:0-5595 GCA_964448985.1 uncultured Dehalococcoidales bacterium | reverse complement strand
CAGTATACATGACAGCAGGCAAGGGTATTAAGGAGAGATAGGCCAGAGAGGGTGTTAAGGCTCAAAGGCATCACGGAACTACCGGTCATTGAGTTCAGTAGACAGGATAATTATTAGATACCGCTGGAGTAAATTTAACTCCGCATCAGCCATTCGATATTTACTTGGCCTTTCCCGGTTCCAGCATCAGCACCTGCTTCAGTTGTTTGGCGTCGGTATAGTGCGCCGGCACCTGTCCGCCTTTTGACCATGTCTCCGCGAGGTCGCTGTAGTATGGGCTAAGGTACATGCCGGACTGACCTGGCGGGCTCATAATGGTCATGGTATCCAGGTTCGACATGTCCACCACGATCCTGATGGCAGCGCCGCTGATCATATTGTAGGGATGCTCGCGATCCCACCACCCGGCGTGGATAGTAAAATCATCTCCGCCATATGCGATAGGGTTCAGGTTAAGGAAGGGCAACACGCTACCCAGCGGGTGGCTGATGGTCACCGTATGTACCTTGCCCCAGGCCCAGTTCTGCGGATCGTTGCCCAAACGCGCTGACAACTCAGCAACAGCATCCTCCATGCTCCTTACGACCATGTCGTCGAGTGTTTCCTTTACATTGGGAGTGGTAGTGTCGTCCCAGATTTTATTATTGCTGTCATCCTTATACCTGATAAGCCACTGCACTGGTATGTCAACATTGAGGTCCTGGACCAGCTCGTCAACTATTTTGTTACCAAGCTTGTCTTCGAAGGTATTCCTGATGAGGTGGGTAAGAAATGAGTTAAAAAGCGTCGCCTGCGGACTGTCGGTGTCTATAGCAAAATTCCAGCCCTTGAAAATCGCTGTGTATCTCGACAGCTCCGGCTTACTATCGCAGTCTTTGAGGATCACCGGTACAAAGCGGCCGGCCAAGTTGGAGACCACGTCGTTCTGCATGTTGCGTATCTCGTCCACCGTGAATTTAGCCTTACTATTGGCCATCTGCTCGAACCGGAAAGGGCGCTCGAAGAGGAAATAGGCCGTGCCATAATAGTCGCCGGCCTGGGGCATCTGGTTAAAAGACGCTATGTAACCTCTGGCAGGATTAAGCTCGTAGGGTTGTTCTTCGAAAGGTTTATAACCGGTCCAGTCGTATTCTCCCTTCTCCCCGGGCCTGGGCAAAGGATTGTCCCCGGCCTTCCGGATTGGGAAGGTGGTCACGTACTCATACCCGATATTGCCATCAATATCTGCGTAACCCAGATGCACACTGGCGCCATTCACCAGGCTGAGCGCCTTGCGGAACTCGTCGAAATTTGCGGCACGGTCAAGCGCCAGCAAGCCTTCCAGCGTGCCATCGTGACCAAGCAAACCGGGCCATAACATTGCGCAATCGGGCGGCATCCCGCTAATAATATCGGAGATTATAGGCCCGTGACGCGATATCTTTACCTTGAATTTCTCATCCCTGATGCCATTATCGTCCTTGACCTTCACCGTTTCGTCGATAACCTGGAAATCCTTGTACCCATCCTCAGTAAGATACTGGTTTGAGTTGTCAGGGTTCAGCTTTTCAGTGAAAAAATCCATGTTGTCGGCATTGCCAACGGTAATGCTCCAGGCTATATGCCCGTTGAAACCCAGGGCGTGTACGCCGGGCAAGCCAGCAATAGAGCCGCCAATCACGTCGTAGGCGCCACCCTTCAAATGCACGAGATAGAATAGCGAGGGTATGGCCACCTCAAGATCAGGACTGCCGGTGAAAACAGGTTTGCCCGTGGTCGTACGCGTACCTGAGAATATCATCCAGTTGGAAGCATGCATGCGCAGCGGGACGGGGGCTTCAATTTCGCTGAAGGAACTTTCATCCATTGCCGCAGGCTGTGGGCCGGGAAGCTCGCAGAGCGCGGAGGTTAGCCCCTGGTTGCCGGAAGAGGATACATACGGGGCTCCCTCCGGGATATACGGCAAAAGGTCCTTGAGCATATCGGGACCGGCCTGCTTGTAAATCCTATACAGGATTGGTTTGATGGTGCGAGGGGCATTCAGGCGGTAGGACATCAGTAGTCCTGCCACCAGGCAGTCAGCCGGCTTCCAGGCCTGCGGCCTAGCACCCAGTATGGTGTACTCGGCGGGCAGGTATTTCACCGTATCCAAATACGCGTTGACACCGCGGGTATATGCATCTACGGCCGCTTTGGTAGCCGGGGTGATATTGTTATACTCGGACTCGGCGGCGCGATAGAAGCCCAGCGTTTTGAAATATTTGTCGGTCTCGAGCATGCTTTCGCCCAGGAGCGCCGATAGTTCACCCCTGCCGGCCAGGCGCGTCAGGTCCATCTGGAACATGCGCTCGCGGGCGGTGATGAATCCCTGGGCGAAAAACAGGTCATCTTCATCTTGCGCGAAAATGTGGGGTATGCCATAGTCGTCGGTTCTGACCTCGACCGGGTTCTTTAAGCCATCCATGGTAATTGTGCCTGAATAAGATGGTTGGGGCAGACGGAAGAAAACCTGGAAGACAAGTACCGAAACCAGAACCAGAGCTAAGATAACGCTGCATGTAATAATAAGTACACGTGCTTTTTTTGATTTCATCCTGCGCCTCCCGATACAAATTGTTGTTAAACTAGTGTAGCAGATATTTAAAGTATACAGTTATCCCAGGACAAATAACTTTCTGAATATTTAATATCCTGTCTGCTTTCTTCTCAGCATGATTGCCATGCCCACCACCAGGGCTATTAAGATCAGGGCAATGCTGATATAAAGGATGATGTTCGGATTGGCCATCTCATCCACAGTAAAGCTGCCAGCGGATATCCCTCCCACATATACCGAGTAGGTGCCCGGCTCATTACGGCTGACGGTGAAGGTTACAGAGGCAAGGGAGCCGCTGCTGACCGCCACTCCCTTGCTGCCCTCCTCCTGGCCGTTGACGTAAACCCTGATATTAGCGGTGCCATTGCCCGTTCCCTTGTTGACCACACTGGCGATGATGGTGACAGGTGTCCCCGGTTCTACCCTTGAGCTGGATATGCTGGCGCTCTGCACCTGCAGGTTGGCAATGTTCATAGGACCTTGCTGTGAGATAGGAGCGGAAACAGACCCAGATGAGCCTCCCGATCCTGTGCCAATTAAACTGATGGCAAAGAGGGCGCTGATGGTGTGGTTGGCAGTCACGTTGCTGAAGGTGTAGGTAGAGATAGCCCCTGCAGACCTTCCGTCGACCAGCACATCATTAATCATGTAGGGCAAATTGGCTGTAATGGTGAAAGTCTGGCTGGCGCCGTTGTTGACCGTCACCTGTCCTGAGGGGGAAATCGAGCCGCCTTCGCCGGCGCTGGCTGTTATCATTGAGGTTTGCGGTGCCGGCTCGGCAATATACTTGATAGTATAATAATCAAAGTTCCCGCTGGCATTTGTGGCGCCGCCGGTGACAATGACATTATCCCCGTGATCAACCGCAACGCTCCAGGCAGAATCTGCGTGTCCACCATTATGGGAGAGTACCCAGATTCTATTGCCATATTTGTCATATTTGATGGTGCCATAATTTGCATTTCCTGCAATGTTTAGGGTGCCGGTCACCACATAATTGTCGTGCGAGTCGACCGCCACACGCCAGGGGAAGCTTGTAGGCTGGCCGTAATCCCTTACCCACGATTCCTCACCATATTTATTGTATTTGACGGTGCGGTATATGAACTGGTATGCCCAATTTACCTGCAAACCGGACATGCCGGTGACTATAACGTTATCTTCGGAATCAACGGCTACACCCTTGCCCTCGTTATCGCTATAGCCAGGAATGCCGAAAATAGCCTCTCGTAGGAGATTGCCGTCCCTGTCGTACCATAACGTGTAATATTTTCCTGTTGGATAGCCGCACTGGCCGGTTACTATTACATTGTCCTGAGAATCGATAGCAACATCAAAGACCTCACACATGGCGGACGGACTGTAGATTCTGTTCCAGAGAAAAGTGCCGTTCTTATCGTATTTCACAGTATTATATGCGCTACCGACGCCGTCACGACGGTGTCCCGTGATTATCACGTTGTCAAGCGAGTCAACAGCGATACCAAAAACCTCATCAGTCTTTCCACTGTCATACGTTGCATCCCATATCTTGCTGCCGGTACTGTCGTATTTTATGGTGTAGTAATCGTAGTTACCGCTAGTGTTATATGACCAGCCTGTGACTATTATATTGTCCAGAGAATCAACTGCCACATCCATAGCCCTGTCATCACGACCACTGTCATATGTTACATCCCATATTTTGTTGCCGCCACTGTCGTATTTTATGGTGTAGTAATCGTTATTTCCGGCGGCGGTCATAGTGTAACCTGTGACTATTACATTATCTTGAGAATCTACGGCCACACCCATACCAGTATCATTCATACCGCTGTCATAGGTCCTGTGCCATGACTCGATCATGCCCTGAGATAGAACGGGTAGAGGAGAAATAAATACCAACACGGAGATCAAACAGATCAAGACCAACAGATATGGTTTCAATGCGGCAGACAGCATGTTGGGAATATACATCTTTGGTTAGCGTTTTGTCCATCCTAGTCAATATGCATAATGCTTGACATTATTTCCGCCGGGACTCAAAATACATTTCACCATGAGTGAATTATCTGGACAGCAAATCCTGACCATAGCAATCGTCTATGGCACGTCGATCCTCCCTCTTCTTATTCTCGTCATCCTCTATGCGGTGGGTAAATTGCCACGTTGGGTGGCTGCTGTATATCTGTTTTCATTCCTTGTCTGTGCCGTCGGGTTGGAGATCTGGTTCACGTTTGGCCTGTGGGGAGGAGCGCCGGTGACCGAGCGTAGGCCTCCAGTGATGAACCTTGCCATTCCGCAGTACGTTAACTGGGCGCTTAACTCTCTCGCCGATGCAGCCGCGATTTGCCTCGTCGGCCTGCTACTCGTATGGCTGGTCTACGGCCGGCGTACCACACCCTTCCGCAAGTGGCGCTGGGGAGCGTTTACCGTAATTTTTTTATGGTTTGTTTTGCAAAATATCTGGGTGGAGATGTTCATCTGCCCACAGGTTGCCCTGGGTTATAAGGTCTCATGGGCGCCGCTCACTCCGGGGGGTCCGTGGTGGAATCCGACTCTCTTCTCCTTGAATGGGCTCACGCTTCATTTACAAACGCAGATGCCTTGGATACTCATGGCGCCGATCTTCTATTTCATCGTTCTTGCCTGCTATCGCCGACTGTCGGGAGATGTGCCCGATGCAGTAGGAGAATACAGGGGTTAAGGCCAGAGAAGCGCTTTGGGGCCGAGGTGGAGTTCTTTCTTGCCGGCTTCTTTGAGTGCCGTCAGGCTTGCCTTGAGATCTTTCTGCTGCGCCGCAGTCAGCTTGGAAAGGACGTTCACCGAGCCTTCCTTTTTCATGGCTTGACTGAGGACCTTTTCGCCCTTGGCGGTCAGTGTGATGCGGATGAGGTTCTTGCGCTCCATGTTCTTGGTCCTCTTGAGCAGGCCATGTGTCTCCATGCGCTTGAGGATACCGGATGTTGAGTGTGGCTCGCGCAGGATCATCCTGGTGATTTTGGCCGGCGTGACATTCTCGCCCATGGCATCCACCAGGA
>CAYVBI010000140.1:0-5610 GCA_964448985.1 uncultured Dehalococcoidales bacterium | reverse complement strand
GAACTGGGCTGGATGGGCCTGCTTCTGCCCGAGGAGTATGAGGGCAGCGGCGCAGACTTTATGGACCTGGTCGTCCTGATGGAGGAACTGGGCCGCAATATCCTGCCCGGGCCGTTCTTCTCCACCGTGGCGCTGGCCGCGCTACCCATCATGGACTACGGCAGTAAGAGCCAGCAGGCCGATCATCTGCCGCGCATAATCAGGGGTGAAACGGTCTGGACGCTGGCGACAAAAGAGGACCCTGCCGATTGCGGGTTCTCGCGCATCCGTACAGCAGCCGGGCCGGCGGACGGGGGATACGCGCTTAACGGCGAAAAAACAATGGCGCCTTATGCCGATGTGGCGGATCACATGCTGGTGCTGGCGCGCATAAGAAAGGGCAAGGTCCTGGAAAAAGGACTGACGCTGTTTATTGTAGATATGAAGAAACCGGGCATCGAGGTCGAGGTTATTCCCACCATTACGGGCGAGACGCTATGCCAGGTCAGGTTCAAGGATGTGAAGGTTGGCGGCGGCGATGTGCTGGGAACGGCGGGCGACGCGGGAAACATGGTGAAACGTATTCTGGACAAGGCTGCCTTACTGAAATGTGCGGAGGTATCCGGCGCCTGCCAGGCAGTGCTCGAGATGACCACTGCCTATGCCAGGGACAGGCGGCAGTTCGGCAAGCCGATAGGCGCCTTCCAGGTCATACAGCACAGGCTGGTGGATATGCTGATGCAGGTGGAAGGGCTGCAATACCTCGTGTACCAGGCCGCCTGGATGATGAACGCCGGGGCGGACTGCGCAGCGCAGATCGCAATGGCGAAGGTAAAAGCAAACGAAGTGTATCAGCGCGTGGCCCTCGACGGGATCAAAATACACGGAGCGATAGGGTTTTCCATAGAGCATGACATGGGGCTGTACTACAGGCGCGTCCTTGCGTCCAGGTTTACCCCGTACGATACCGCTCACTACCTGGAAAAAGTGGCCGAAGGGATGGGGCTTTAAAGGCCGGACCGTATCAAAAATACCGTAACCCTCTCCTGAATATGCGAACGTCCGGGCATATTTCTCTCGGTTGCCTTTTGATATTATGTGAACTGCGTTCTATAATGAATACGTTATGAGTGGTGACAGGGACAAATATACAGCCTGTTATAACTGCGGCACGCTGAACGCCACAGGCGTGAAGTGGTGCGTGAATTGCTATGCGGCGCAATATTATAACTGTCCGTATTGCCAATCATGGGTGGACAACTCATTTCCTAATTGCCCGGGCTGTGGCAAGAAACTCAGGTGGCCGAGCGAAGGATATTATACGGAGTACGCGTTCAGCCCCAATAAATCCACCTCATCCGCTGTCGTCGTTTTGCTGCTGTGCATCGCAGTGCTGTCGATAGTCGCAGTCAACCTGATTACAAACAACTCCAATCCGGTTGACGCAGTAGCCCGTACACCCGATGTTACGGTATCAAATAATCCCCCGGCAAGCGAACTGAAACCAGCGGCTCAGCCTTTAATTGAGGTCCTCAATTCGGTTACTCCGACTCCTTCGGTGGCTCAAACCGACCCCTCCGCCTCTTATGCGGACACTGAAATAGACACCACCGAGTCATCGCTCTCGTACGAGATCATAAACGCCACCGCGACGACCCCGGTTTCCGCGACAACCACGGGTACCTATACGCCCCAGCCCAGCTCCTACCTGAAAACGATATATCCCAACTGGGGGCGATGCAGCGGCGGCAGTTGCAGCGGCTATTATCAATACGGCCAATAGCACGATACAATTCGACTGCTCTAACATCATCGTACCGTATAAAGTGGAGGAGAATCTGCAATGCGTGATGAAGGTTATATTGCTGTCCAAACCCGTCGTTTTGGGCCGTTGGCGTTCCTGCGCAGCAAGCAGTGGTGGTACTTCGAAGGCCTGGATCCGCAACAGAAGCTCTATTTTGTTTTCCTTGCCCTGCAGGCCTTCCCGTCAGACTACGTCTCAGTCAAGATCATAGACTATGCTAATAACAGGCGCTGGAACGAGGACCACCTGGGCAAGTTCCAGGCTGCCGCCGGCGATTCAGTAAATGTATCCGCTGAAGGAAAGTGGGGCCATATGCATTTCTCGGGCCGGGCCGAAGACGGCTGGCAGATTGAGGTCGAGACCCCCCGGGTCCATGCAAAATGTACGCAGAAACCGCTGTCACCGGCGCACCGCGACCACCTGCTGACCCAGCATATCGACTATTATATACAACAATTTGTCTCTACGCGGACCGAGGGCCTGCTGTCACTGGAAGGGCAGGAACGTCCTTTTACCGGATATGGCTACACCGAGCACAACTGGGGAGTACAGCCACGTCACTCAACAGCTTACTGGCTGCATTTCTGGGGTGAAAACCTGGCAGGGGTTGTTCTCAGCTGCTTCTACGATAGCGGCGTACCCCATCACTATACCTATCTCTGGCGTCCGGGCGAGGAGAACATATTGTATTCCCCCGCGCATTTCAGCTTTGATCCGGCCTTTCCGAATGCGCCCTGGAAAGTACGCTCACCCGACCTGGAACTGAACATCCGTCCCCTGCTGATTCACCACAGCAGGATGCGGATTCCACCGATTTTGACCTACATTGACATCGACTACCAGGAGCAGCTTCTCGAAGTGGAGGGCTCAGCCTGGGTGCACGGCGAACGCCTGCCGATCAGCGGGATGGGCAAGCTGGACTTCAATTGGAACCGCTGGTGATGGAAGGCAACAGATACTGAATCTTTATGCTGCTTTTTAATTCGCCGGCGTATTCGATTTTGAGTTTCAGTAGAAGCTCTTCGGCCTGATCCGCCTAAACACCTGCAGGAAAATAACAGGCGCTCAGCGCCATGAGTAGCTGCGAAGTCGCGTAAGTAATCGGCCCGATGTAGAGAGGCATAGGTCTGGCAAAATTACTGATGGCCAGCTCGAGATCCCCCAGCAAGAACATGCACGAAGCCGCCGTGATCATAACCGATTGAATCACCGTGAACTGCGAGCCGAAAAACGTCGAAATAGACAGACAGATAAAAAAGCAAAGCACGAGCACATAGAACAGAACAGGTATCTTCAGTGACTTGAGCTTTTTCCACATATATGCCAGGGGTACGACGGCTACAACGAGAACAGCGGGCGCGATATAGAGATCTACTGCAAGTAAGCCCTGCTTCACCGCGACCGCCGCAGAATAGGCAATATAAATGAGAAGGAACAGGCCGAGCGCTATCGAGAGTCTTTTCTCGTCTTTTACGTCAATAAAAATGACGTCGGCTACGATGGAAAACACCAGACCGGCCAGCACGAGGCCCGTGTACCAGGGGCTGAAACCGGGTGTAAAGTAACTCAGGAGACACACCACCATACTCAGACAGGTGATGAGGGGCTGTATGACGGCAATCTTCTTTAGATCGTTCCTGTCCCGGTAGATTTTATAGAAGACTATTAAGATAACGATAAAAGGAACCGGTATGAGATATATCCCCATGCATACCTCCCTGAAATCATAATTTCGCCATTGTAAAACAACAGTTAGTGTTAGTCAACGAAAGGCGTGTAACTGCTGAATGGAGGTTGTTTGAGAGCACCGGCCGGCGAACTGCCGATTAAGTATTTATCGATTCGACTGACGAGATTTCAAAGGGACAAAATATGGCATTGGAGAGGCAGACAGCTTCGCAATAGGCGCACCAGTCACATTCGCCAACCGGCTTCAGCGCAATACGGCCGTCGCTCAAGTACAATGAGCCGCTGGAACAAACGCTGATGCAGTCGCCGCATCCATTGCAGTTTTCAGGAAACAGGACAGGATACTCTGATGTTTTATCCCCGCGCGCCTGTTTCCCGGCTATCGCGGCATGAATACTCCCATCAACCCTTGCTGCATCGGCTGTCAGCGCCTTGAAGGTGTGCCACCGGTCGTCATTTTTTCCCAGGGCTGCCTGGTGGCGATCGATGACGTCCATCATCTGAGAAGCGTTTAATCCGGGAAGAGGATAGCTGCAGACCGCCATGAAATCCAGCCCGCTGATGATGCGGTTGACATCGCTCTCGTAACCCATGAGCGTTGTCCAGTCCGTGGCGTCGAACCAGCCCAGGTCGCCGCTGACCCTGAGACCGTGATAACCGAGGTTGAGGGCCAGATTAATCCTATCCAGCCAGCTTTTGAGCACCTGCTCCGGATGAAAAGAGCCGTCGCGCAGGTACCAGTCGGAACATTGAACGAACTCAACCTGTGATGCGGCCCGCTGGGCAAACGCTTCCGGCAATGAATTTTTCAGAGTGGCGCGCGCCTTTTCCTCCACACCTCCGTCAGCCGTGACCCAGATGCAGAAATCACCCTTCTCGATACCCGATTTGAAATACTCGGAGAGCAGATCGATCAGGTCGTCACGGGATTGATAAAAGAGACAGTAATGAGAGCCCCTCCGAGCTCCCTTCACCAGGTCGACAGCGCTTGTCATTTCCATCGAGATACGCCTAACGAATTCTAGCACAAAATCGGGGCAGAGCATCAATTATCAATGCTACAATATCCCGGGGCAGCAGTGTGATACTTCACACTGAATATGCGCAGAATACAATAGTCTGCAATAAATAAGGCTGAATTACTGGAGGTAGCTGATGAAAACATTGGACGGCGCGCGAAAAGTTCTCAAGTCAAGCATGTTAACCGACTTCAAGGCATTCATCATGAGAGGCAATGTGGTCGACATGGCGGTCGGTATCGTTATCGGCGCCGCCTTCGGCGCCATTGTAAGTTCCATCGTCAAGGACGTTATGATGCCCCCCATCGGCCTGCTGCTGGGCAACATCGACTTTTCCAGCCTGTCCATAGTCATAAAAGAAGGCGTTTCCCCGGGCCCCTACAGTTCGTTAGCCGCCGCCCAGACCGCCGGCGCCGTTACTATTAACTACGGGCTGTTCATCAACACCATCATCAACTTTCTTATCATCGCCGCCGTGGTGTTCTTCTTTATTGTGCGACCGATAGCCAGGCTCCAGACGCCGAAAAAAGATGCTGCGCCTGCGCCCGCGACCAAAGATTGCCCTTACTGTGCAACAACAATCCCCGGCAAAGCTACTCGGTGCCCCCACTGCACTTCCGAACTGACGATGTAAAATGATCCCGGCCTGATAGAAAAAGGAGGTAAAAACAATGGGTTGGTACAGCAACAATATAGAAAAGATAAAGAGATTATCAACTCCTTACTTCGTCTTATATGTGACGGCTAAGGCAATAGGAGGCGTCGGCGTGGGTGTGCTGCTTACATACTGGCTGCCCGCATGGACGTGGTGGATATTTATTGTGATCGCCGTGTTACTGGCTATTCCAATATATATTAAGGCCAGGCTGTTCTAAAAATAGAGGCATCAACCAGACTATTTTAAACTTGTGATACGCCCCTCTGTCTTGGGGCTGACCGGCGAATTCAGTTCGATATATTCCCTTACCAGGTCGTAGTCTACGAAGCCGGGATATTCGACGTTCGTCCCCTTCTGGAAAACGGCATAGCCGTCGCCGCCCTCGTGCATATACCTGCTGGTCACAATGCGGTAGGAGGCGGACCTGTCCAGCGGCTGATAGCCGTCCCCGGTCATGACTT
>CAYVBI010000139.1:0-5610 GCA_964448985.1 uncultured Dehalococcoidales bacterium | reverse complement strand
GCCCGGCCAGACGCTGGCGTTCTCTCCGATCGTGACATCTCCCACAATATAAGCAGCCTCGCTGATAAACGCCGTGGGGTGTATCTGCGGCGTCTTGCCTTTAAAACTGCGGATCATGTGTATTCTCCTGTGCGGCAAACGGTTATGGTTATTTTGATCACTACCCGCGCCGGTAATAAATAATAGCAGATCAGACACCTGTTTATGACATTTATCGGCTGACTGGAAATGCAGGTGAATTGAGTTGTATGATTAGGGCATATCGTGATTCGTACGAGCTCGTTCGTATGATGATCCTGATTTTAATCGGTGGTTATCACCGGCAAAGACTGTAAATGCAGGAGGTATAAAGTTGGCTTCGGAAAGCGCAATGTTCAGGAAAGTCTGGATTTCCGTGCTGGTGATCCTGGGGATCGCATTGGTGCTCTGGCTGTGCTGGATATCCCTGCCCGTACTGATACCGTTTTTTGTGGGCATACTGCTGGCCTACCTGCTGTTCCCGCTGGTGATCTGGCTGGAGCGAATACTGCCGCCTAAAGGTAAAAGCAAGGTTTACAAGAGGTTGATCGCCGTGGTCATCGTGTTCATCCTTTTTACCCTTCTCCTCATCGCATTTATCGTATACATCGGGGCAGCCATAGTCAGCGCCTCCACCGCGCTGGTGAGCAGGGCCCCTGAGTTCGTCGATAAAGGCATGGCGCAGGTAAACCAGTGGATGACCGTGATACAAACGACCGTGCCGCCGGACACGATAGCCACTATCAAGGGGTCCATAACCAATGCCGGCCCCGCCATCAGCAAATTTATCCAGGACTTTGTTGTGGGGAGTATAGCGGTCATCCCCTCCAGCATGCCGACCATACTGGGCTTCATCACCCTTCCATTCTTCCTCATCTTCGTCCTGCTGAACTACGAGAGGTACGGGAAGTATTTCAACGAGATATTCCCGGCCCGGGTGGCCAGGCACAGCACCAAGGTACTGACTATCTTCGGCAATCAGATGGGACGCTACATCCGTTTTATGATTATCATGGCCGCCATCGAGGGTACCCTTGTTACTCTGGGGCTTTATATTGTCGGGATGGAGTACTCGTTGGCTATGGGTGCGGTGGCAGCCTTCACCCAGGTCATACCCATCATCGGTCCCTTCATCTCGGCTGCCGTCATTCTGCTGATGACACTGGCGCTCAAGCCGGAGGCCATGTTGATGGTGGTTATTGTGCTGGTGGTGGCCTATTTGGTGGTCATGGCGTTACAGGGATTAGTGCAGGAGAAGCACTTCCCCCTTGACCCGGGGGTAGTAATGGTTCTCATGACGGTTGGCGGCTTTATAGGCAGCTACTGGGGGATCATATTGGCCCTGCCGGTGGGAGCCACGATCTGGGGGATGTACAAGTATTTCCGAGATGAGGCGAAAGCGGCCCGACTTAAGACGGAAGAGACCTGATTGTAAGACCGAAAGGAATCGCAGTGGAGTAGGTGATTAGAGGCTATTGTAAATAGCTGTCGGGGTGGCTGTTGAGCCCGCAGCAGTATGAAATGGCTTTGCTGGCCAGCCCGATGTAGCGGTTGAGGTAATAGTAGCGCCTGGTCTCGATCGTTATCATTTCGCCGCTTATCTCTTCGCCGACCGTGAGGACGCCGTAGCTGCGGTGCATGGCGGGGAACCGGCCGCAAACGCTGCCGGGATTAAAGAAGAGTATTCCGTCTTCCATAGTATTACGGGCGGAATGGGTATGGCCGTAGAGGATGGCGTCCAGCTTGCCATCGAATTGTGTGAGCAGCCCCCATTTGAAGCCGAAAGGAAAGACGCATCCGTGCCCGTGTATGATGCCGACACGCTTGTCTCCTATCTCCACCATGTCTTTCTCGGGCAGGCCGGGGATGTGTGAATCATGGTTGCCGGCAACACCGCGGAAATTGCTTATCTCTTTGAGATCGTTGACAAGGTCTTCGGAGTGGAAATCGCCGAGATGGACCACCATATCCATCCTGGTAAGGGCATTGATTAACGACGAGGGCAACTCGCTGATGCGGTGAACGTGAGTATCAGATATGACACCTATTTTCATGATGATTTCTTATCAAAATCCGATGCCCAGAGCAGGGCTGAATACCGTCTCATTATAGCCTTTCGATAGCCCATTGTCCATCAGTCAGTGCAGGTCAAATGGAATGGGGAAGTAAACATTCATAAAGCATTCGAATTCCGCCGGTAAAGGCTGTGTGGTTAGTAATTACGTCTTTTGGTTATGTAGAGGATACCCAGGACGAAGGCAAAGAACAGCAACGCCGAACTGATATAGAGGATGATGCTGGGATCTTGGGATTCATTCACTTTGAAGCTGCCGGCAGGTACACTGCCCACATAAACATCATAAATGCCAGGCTGGCTGCGGCTGACGGTGAAAGAAACGGGCGTGGTCTTTTCGCTTTCCACAGTAACAGCCTGGCTTGCTTCCACCTGCCCGTTGACGTACAGCTTTACATTGATAG
Source organism: uncultured Dehalococcoidales bacterium (assembly GCA_964448985.1). Classification (GTDB taxonomy): domain Bacteria; phylum Chloroflexota; class Dehalococcoidia; order GIF9; family UBA5629; genus CAIMUM01. The sequence continues at coordinate 3,114 of CAYVBI010000139.1, read as the reverse complement.
TGCCGGTGACGGTGCTGGTGTTGGACATGGTGGCGTTGACCGTGACTGGTTCACCTGCGGATTGAGATTGTGACAGCGAGGCGCTTTGGACAATGATAGATGGATTGACCACAGGTTGTGTGGTTGACATAGGTGTAGACATCGAACCCGATGAGCCCGGGCTCTGTCCGGCGCCGATACCGAAACCGGAAGCGTTGACTGTGACAGTGAATCCGCCTGCTTTATCAGCGGCTCCGACCGGCGTCGAAATCCTGACGTTTCTGTCTCCTGAAGCGGCGTCGGTGGCGATAGTAATGCTTACCGTTATCTGCGTGGCGCTATTAACGATGAAGCTGTTCACAGTTATCCCGTCGCCGAAGTTTACATTGGTTGCGCCTGAAAAATTGTTGCCAATGATGGTGATGGTAAGTGTCTGCCCCTGTATGCCGGAATTGGGATTGACCGTGTTAATGGTCGGGGGGTCGACAAGACTTAATTTGGCAACGAAGGAGTCTGCATTTCCGGCATTTGCTCCCTGGTAGGGGTTTTGCGTGGGGAAGTCGTCAGATTCCGTTCTCCCGGTGATGTAAATGCTATGGGCTGAGTCAATGGCTATTCCACGTCCGTAATCTTGGTCGCTACCGCCAAGGAATGTGGAAAAAACCAGAGCGTTTCCCGCTGCCGACAACTTGGTTGCGAAGGCATCAAAAACAGCTGCGCGTACAGGTTGTATGGGGTCCCGGGTGGGGAAGTCGTCAGAGCATGTGCTTCCGGTAACATAAGCGCAACCGGCTGTGTCAACGGCTATATCTTGACCAGCGTCAGATCCGTTGCCGCCGAGGTAGGTGGAGTAGACCAGGGCATTTCCGGCATTCGATAGTTTGGTTACAAAGACGTCATCGTCGAAAACATATACTTGAATGGGATTGAGGGTGGGGAAGTCGTCGGAATGCGTGGGCCCGGTGACATATGCGCAGCCCGTTGAGTCCAATGTTATGCGTTCGCCCCATTCATCCTCGCTCCCACCAAGGTAAGTAGAGAAAACCAGGCTGTTTCCTGCATTCGATAACTTGGCTACGAAGGCGTCGGGTTCACCGGCCATTTGCTCCTGGAAAGGGTTTTGGGTGGGGAAGTTGTCGGAATGCACAACTCCCGTGATGTAAGCACAGCCGGTCGAGTCTATGGCTATGCCATATCCTATATCATTGGTTTCGCCGCCAAGATAGGTTGAGTATACGAGGGCATTTCCGGTCGCTGACAGCTTGGAGATAATAACATTCCTTGCTCCGGCAAGTTCGTTCTGGAAGGGGTTCAACGTGGGGAAGTCGGTTGATCCTGAAGTTCCGGTGATATAGGCGCAACCGATTGAGTCCACGGCTATGTCATATCCCACATCAATTCCACTGCCGCCGAGATAAGTAGAGTAGACCATGCTGTTGCCCGCCGCCGAGAGCTTGGTAATAAAAGCGTCACGGTCCCCGGCCATATTCTCCTGGTAGGGATTCTGCGTTGGAAAGTCGCTGGAATACGTAACTCCGGCGACATAAACGCAGTTGGTTGAATCTACGATTATTCCAAAACCGGAATCATTTTTACTGCCGCCGAGATAGGTGGAGTATATCAGGGAATTACCCGAAGCCGACAGCTTGGTTACATAGGCATCGCGTTCCCCGGCATATTCCGCCTGGATGGGGTTGAGGGTAGGGAAATCGCTGGAGTCAGTTTCTCCGGTGATGTAGACGCAACCTGTTGAATCTACGGCTATGGCATATGTGTCGTCGTCGCCGCTGCCGCCGAGGTAGGTGGAATAAATCAGGAAGGGGTCTATGATGAGAGGATAGCCTTTGTTATAGGCGGCGACGGCAAAGCCATACGAGTTATCGCCTGTTAGCTTGAAGCTGCCTTTGATTTCAACCTGTTCGCCTTCTATCTGCTGGTAGACGCATGGAGCGCTTTGTCTCATATCGCCAAAGGCGGTGCCGATTATAAGCCCCCCGTCTTCGACGGACAGGCGGTCTATGCCGTTGTAAGCGAGCGCAATGTTATCGGGCGTCGCTCCCGGATTGACGATGAAATCATAGCGGAGCATCCCGTCGCTGCCGTAGAGGCGGAGGTCGATATTGGGGTAGAGGTCCTTATAGACCAACTCCCTGTAAGCGGGGATATCGGTATGCCATTTTTTCGGATCATTGCCGGTGAAATGGTTCACTACAGCTGTGTCCCTGTCCGCGCACTCGATGGCTGCAGTACTGTTAGCTCCCCGGAAAGCGAGGTTAAAGACCAGCCTCTCAGCCTGTCCTTTGGCTTTGTCGTGCATCTCGGTCCGGTCATTGCGTATGAGATCGAAGACGATGCTTTCTTTAGTAAAATAGAGCGTCTGTGACGGCGACTTGACATAGTACTCAACCGTCTCGTTTAGCTGACCCTGGTTTTGTATGAAGAGTAGAGGCAAGCGGCCGTAAGTCTCGAGGATATCCTGTTTTGCCGCTGTTGGTAGTGGGCTTGCGCCATCATTTTGAGGCGGCATATCGGAGAGTGGAAGCACTATCGTCAGTGATAGTAAGAGAATGGCAATTATGGATGTGATGACATGATCCCCCATCGACCCCTCCACATGACCTGCATTAAAGCCTAATATATCCGATCTGATAGGAACTTGTCAACGGAACACGAATATCTCCCGCATATAAAGGAGATGCTTGTCATCAGCTGAATTCGCCCAGGTTAAGCCCCACAACGCCCGCTATGACCAGCGCCATGGAGGCGGCTTTGAGCATGGTGAAAGGCTCCTTGAACCAGAAAAGCCCGATAAGGGCGATGAGAAAAGTGCCTACTCCCGACCAGATGGCGTAAGTAAGGCTGAGGTCGAGCTTCCTGACGGCAAACGACATGAGGGTGAAGCTCACCCCGTAAAAGACGAAAATGAGCACCGAAGGGACCCATCGCGTGAAACCCTCGGAGAGTTTCAAACAGGTAGTCCCGCAGACCTCCATGCAAATGGCGCCGACAAGCAGTATCCAACTCATAGTATTCACGTCCTTTTCTGGTGCATTTTGAGGGGATTATACAGGTAACATTGAGTCATTGCGGGCATAATACTTGAAAAAAGTTGGTAAATATATCTTATACGTCATA
>CAYVBI010000138.1:0-5637 GCA_964448985.1 uncultured Dehalococcoidales bacterium | reverse complement strand
CCATCATATAGAGGACAAAAAGTACGAATATCGTGTACCACACCTGCCATGGTTTCACTTTGATCAGGACATCGCTGTTCTCCGTTTGCCCTTTTTTCATAACAACCTCCAATGATTTATTTTTGGCCGCGCTGAATGTGTGCCGCTATGCACACCAGCATTTTTAAAACGCGGTGAACGTGAAAGCAGAGAAAAAACCTGAGCTTCAATACTGGTTACTATATTATTCTGTTATCTTTGCCCTGCCAGTATTTCTCCTTGACCAGGCGGCGTAAAATCTTGCCGGTGGGAGTCATGGGCAACTCAGTTACGAAGTCCACGGAGCGCGGGCGTTTATAGCCTGCGAGCTTGCCCTTGGTGAACTCCATGATCTCTTCCTGCGTCGCGCTCATGCCGTCCTTCAGCAGGACTACTGCCTTGACCGACTCGCCCCAGAATTCGTCCGGTACACCGACAATGGCCACCTCTCTGACTGAAGGGTGCGTGTATATGACATTCTCAACTTCAGTGGGGTAGATGTTCTCGCCGCCGGAGATTATCATGTCATTTTTGCGGTCTACCAGATACAGGTAGTTTTCCTCGTCGACATATCCCATATCGCCCACAGCACACCATTCGCCGCGGAAGGCGGCCTTGGTGGCCTGGGGGTTCTTTAAATACTCCTTAAAAATGTTGATACCGCGGGTATATATCTCACCTATCTCACCGGTTGCCATCTCCTTTCCTTCGGGATCCAGGATCTTGATCTGCTTGCCGAAAACGGCCTGCCCCACCGATTTCAGCTTCCTGATCTGGTCCTCGGGCCGTAGAGCGGTCACCACACCCGTCTCGGTGGCGCCGTAGCCCTCGTAAAGCTTGGCGTTTTTAAAGAAAGATAATATCTCGGTCTTGGTTTTTGCCGATATCGGCGCGGAGGACGAGAGCAGTACTTTCACACTGGATACATCATATTTGCTGCGTATCTCCTCGGGCAAAGCAAGGATAATGTTGTACATGGTCGGCACCATGCTCGAGATATTAACCTTGTACTTATCGATTATCGAGAGTATCTCCTCACCGTTGAATCCGCGCAAGTGATATATATGGATGGTCATGCCGCTGAGAAAAGAGGCCATGGCGTTATTAATGGAATTTGAGTGGAAGGTGGGCATGACGATAAGGTTAACCATGTACGAGGTCACGAACTCAATGTTCATTACCACTGCGGTCTCAACACCCGTTTTGTGCAGGGTTACTGCCCCTTTGGGGAAGCCGGTTGTACCGGATGTGTATCCTATGCATAGGATATCCTCTGGATCGATTTTAATATCGGGCTCGTCAGCGGAGCCTTCTTTTAACAGGTCCTGATAAAGGCCGCCCGCGTTGCGGAAATTTTTACTTCCCACTACCCAGTATTTATCCGCCGGTATCTGTTTTATATCCTTCGCTGCCACTTCCATAGTCGCTATGAATTCTTCCCCCATTATCATGGCGCAGGCATCGGAGTTTTCGACTACGTATTTAATTTCGGGCGCCTGGAAGCGCCAGTTGACGGGGACCATGATGATTCCGGATTTGGCACAGGCCATGATCAGTTCAATGAACTGATAGCAATTCATGAGCAGTATCGCCAGCCTGTCGCCCTTCTTTAATCCGCTCGCAAGCAGATTATTTGCGATGAGGTTAACCCGTCGGTTGAATTCCCCGTAAGTGAATGAGGCATCATCGCCGACGATAGCCGGGCGCCCGGGATACTTATTAACACTGTTGAGTAAAAGATCGCCTACAACCAGATTCATGTCCTGTTATCCTCCCGAATTATTTATATGAAACGATCGAAATTGGTTCTGGGTTTTGCGGCGCCTGTAATTCTGATTACTGCCGTTTTTCGATATCGTTACAGTCATCGAAACTGGAAATAAGCTTGATGGCAGTTTCGGTCCATTCCAGTAACGCTTCATATTGCGCAGCGGTGCGGTCAATAACCAGCGTCCAATAAAGCTTATCCAGCGGTCCCGCTGAACCCCATAAGCCGGATTCAATCGCTGGTTTGGCTACCGATTTAACACTCTCAACCGCACGTTCAACTTCATTAGCATATTTTTTAATGTCATTGATCATGTCTTTTTTAGTCACCAGGCCTCCGAACCATAGCTTTAATAAGAGCGTCTCACGCGGAACAACGAATTCCGGAGGCTTCTTGAGCCAATTTTTTAATTCCGCTACACCCTTGTTGGTTATAGAAAACACGTTTTTGTAAGGGAGCTTCTCCTGCTCCACCCTTTCAAATTCAATCAGCCCCTCTTCATTCAGTATGTTTAATTTGCGATAAATCTGGCTTTGCGAGGGCCGCAGCGGTTCGAAAAACATTTTTAATAAATCGTAACCCGTTCTAGGTCCGTAACTTAGAAATCCCAACAGCGTATATTTTAAGGACATATCAGTAATCTCCGACGACATTTTTATTTTCGGATAGTATTTACATTTGGATATATGTGCCTTGGTCAATATATACCCGTGCATAAAATAACATATGCTTGAAATGCTTGTCAATCCCACTTATCTTTTTTTCTTTTCCAATAGAGGAGGAGTTTAGTGGGGCTGCTGATTACTTTCGCAGTATGAGCGTGGTCGGGCCGGTATGCCGTTTATTGTTGGGAAAAACAGCAAGGAGAGATGGGTAAAAGGCGTTTGGAAAACGGCTGTATCCGGTATTAGTTGGAGCGGTCCATTGCGATCAATGCCGCGCCCAGGGCGGCGATGATGCGGGGATTCTGAGGCACAAGCACCTTCAGTTTCAGCTTGTCCTCGATGCTCTGCACCAGGCCGATATCGAGCGCGCCGCCTCCGATGACGGCCACTTCCGGCCGGATATTGACGCCGCGGGTCAGAGCGCTGACCTTATCGGCGATGGAGCGGTGGATGCCGGCCACGATGTCCTCCGGTTTATCGCCCTGAGCGATTCGCGTGATGACCTCGGTCTCCAGGAATACCGTGCAGGATGTGGAGAAGCTGGACGGCTGTGTGGATTTTAAAGAGAGCGGACCCAGGTCCTCGATGTTCAACTGTAGTATGCGTGCCACCAGCTGCAGCAGGCGGGCGCTGCCCGTAGCACATATCTCGGAGATATTGAAGTTGATTACCTGGCCGTTTTCATCGATGTCGATGAGTTGGCTGCCCTGGCCGCCGATGTCCACTATAGTGCGGGCGGAAGGGAAGACAAGGTTTACGCCGCGGGCGTTGCAGACAATAACACCGTGATAGCTATCAGCCACCGCGTTGCGGCCGCCGGTGCCTGTGGAGCCGCTGGCTTTGATATCGGCCGGCTTAAGGCCGGCCCTGTTTAGAACCTCTTCTTTGAGCGCGGCCGCCGTGGTGGAATAGTTAGTGCCCGAAGGTACTACGGATGAGGCCACAATTTTACGGCTGGCATCTATGATGACGGCCTTACCGCCGACCGATCCGATATCGATGCCAAGATAATATGTACTCATCTGGACTTCTCCCCGAAATCTACGCGGGCCTCGGTGAGCTTCTTGTCACGGTGCGCCTGGTATTCGCCGCGCTGCACTAACTTGATTGCCTCATCGCGCGCCAGGATGGCCGCGCCCAGGCAGCCGGTGATAAGCGGCTCCTCAGGGACCAGCACGGGCACGCCCAGCACGGACTCCATAGCTTTGACCATACCGGCGTTCTTGGCCACGCCGCCGGTGAAGACCACTGGCACCTCTACTTTAAGCTGGCGGGCCAGCTTGACCACGCGCGTGGCGATGGCAATATAGACGCCCGCCAATATATCAGGCAAGGGTTCCCCCGTTGAGAGGCGCGAGATGATCTCCTGCTGGGCGAAAATGGTGCAGAGGCTGTTGATCTTGACAGGCGTATCGGTCTGAAGGGAGATGTTACCCATCTCGTTGAGATCAAGTCCCAGCGTCTCGGCTGCCACTTCAAGAAAGCGGCCCGTGCCGGCGGCGCATTTATCGTTGGTCAGAAAATCCACGAGGCGGCCGTTTTTGATCTTGAGCACCTTTGCATCCTGACCCCCGATGTCAATGGCTGTTTTGACATCGGGAAACAGCGCGGCTACGCCTTTAGCATGGCAGGTCAGCTCGGTAACCTGCTTGTCGGCGAAGGGTACATTGACGCGGCCGTAGCCGGTGGAGATGATATAGGCGATGTCTGAAAGCGGCAGCCCGACCTTGTGAAGGGTATCCTCCATGAGCTTATTGGCGCGCAGGCGGTGCTGGGCGCCGGTTTGGCCGACAACATAGGCCAGCATCCTGCCTTCGGCGTCCACCACGGCTGCCTTGGACATGGTGGAGCCGATATCGATGCCGGCGAAATAAAGGTGTGAAGTCTGGTTGTCCATGCCGGGTACAGTGCTACCTTATCCCAGCGTCTCCAGGAATGCCTCAATCCTGGTTTTAATGGGCGCCAGCGACCTTTCGCTGTAATCGTGCTCGATATAGATGCTCGGTATGCCCAGCGTATCGAGGTAGTGCCGAAGGTTTGGCACCTCGTAGCCGTGTGTATCGCAGTATTTGACGCTTTGCAGGATGGCGCCGTTGACGTGCCAGTCGATGATGGCCTTCTTGATATAGTTGAACCTGCTATCCAGGTCTTTGTCGTAGTTGCGTTCGAGTTCCTGGTGTTTGGTATCGCGATAGGTGCGCGGGCACTTGAGGTCGACCAGGTAGCGCTGCGCCAGGGCGTGAAGGTTATAAGGGGCTTTAACGTCAGCCCAGAAGGCCCTGGTGCCGACGCAGGTGTCGTCGACTACAACGCTGGCGTCTGCGCTCTCTATGAGCTCGTAAAGCGATGTATTGTCGAAAACAGGACCCCATACCAGCAGGCGCGCCTTCTTTTTAGGCGGCTTTATCCTGCGTTCTTTAATCTCCTTGATGACGTCTTCCAGGAGATCGTTGCCCTCATCCACGGGCAGGCTGAAGAGCGCTACCAGAACCTCGATATTTTCCATGGAGGTCAGCAGGGGCGGGTCTGATTTACGCAAGTCGTAAAGCTCCCTGACCAGCTTGCGCTGCTTGTTATACAACTCGCAGGCTTTCTTGAGTTTATCGTCGGTCAGCTTCTCTCCCCCGAGTTCTTCGAGGTGACGTTTGAAGGAGTTGATCTGCCCCTCGAAGTAATCGACGGCCGGCGCGTGGTCGGTATGCGGTACATCTATCAGGTGGGTGAAGGGCGCGTCCTTGACGTAATCGCGCCAGGAGATGACCAGGGTCATGCCGATATCGCAGGTATGCGCTCCGACGATGCCGTCCAGGAAGTTAAATTTGCCTTTAAGCCCCAGGTCTATGATGCTGCGCAGGAAGGGGCAGACGACCGTGGTGGATACCTGGTCTGCGGCGGTGATAGGTTCGCTCATATCGCCGAACACGCGGAAGGGCACCATGCCCAACGCGCTGATGATCTCGACAGGCGGGTAGAGGCAGATGTAGCCGATGATCTTCTTGCCGGCCTTGCGCAGCTCGCGCACGCGCATTCCCCTGTCCGCGTAGATTTCATGTGCTCTTGAAAGACCCTTGGTTGTAGCTATTACCATCTCAATCTCCCGGTTTTTATTATTCTCAGCTTACCAGTCCAGGCCCTTGGATTTCCTGACCTTCCTGTAGTGGTCCATGGTCTGCTCGAAAGCCTCGG
>CAYVBI010000137.1:0-5694 GCA_964448985.1 uncultured Dehalococcoidales bacterium | reverse complement strand
CGAAATGGCCAGATTACTCAGTTAGTTTCGGCTTGATTAATGGGGTGCATTACATCTAATGCATGCGTAAGGATTTGTTAGAGGACCAATATTACAGCATATACCCCAAACACACAAGCTGCTTTGTGGAGAGAAGGTAAATACAATATAATTGCAAACAATTTGCAAACATGATGAAGCAATAAACTTGATGGTACAAAACGGGACATTACGGACAAAACGAAAATTTGTCTATTAGCACGATAATATTAAACTGAGCATAAAATGGCTATTTGGGACAGGTACGGACATATCCGGTATGCGCTACCAACCCCTATCTGCGTAAGCAACAACGTATCCGGGATGTTCCTCTTTCAATAAGTGTTTCCATATATAAGTTATGAATTTCGGCAGCTCTTTATCGGCTGTTATAGCGTGGGGAAAATATGGATTCTATAATTCGATCAAGATATCAATTACAAGAAGAATAATAAAAGTTGCTACAAGAGCAACTAGCGTCAAGGCAACAGGCATACAACCCTTGCCACCCATGCCACTTTGGACATCCCAATATTTTCTAATTTTTTCATTGAAGAGGTATTTCAATTTTCCTTCAGAGTATGAGCCAGTCATCCAATCTCCGGCTCGCATTTCAATTTCGTGAATTGAGTCAAACTCGAAGAGCGTTTCATCTCGATCCGGCTCCTTCACCCTTACTCGGTAATGTTTTACGCCAGATGACTGATCCCTACGACCGCCCTTTGCGCGGACTTCATAAGTCCTGACATAATAGACGGTTGAGCATGACCGACATGTTACAGCAGCCTCGCCATTGGAATCCACCTCATGATAATTTTGATACTGACAACTTACACATACTGAAATGGCATACTGATGATGAGGTGGTGTGTGCGGTTTGTAATTTGGTTGTTGTTGCTGATAAACAGGTGTTGGAGGAGGTGGAGGTTGGGATCGCTGTTGTGCCGGCCAGTTTAGCTGTGTGCGGCAGTTACCGCAGAGCCTGACTCCAAAAGCAACTGGAGCACCACAGTAAGGACATTGATACCATTGTTGCAACTCACCAATCCTCTGCGCTATACGAACATAATATAGACCACACTTATCAGATAGTCAATAGGAGTAAATATTTTCCGCACTAAGTCCATTAGTAATCGGGGCAATTATTCATTCACTGGCTAATTAATCCGAAGATCATATGAAATTTATTCGAAAACGCATCACGCTTGAGCAGAAACTGCTATGATTTCAGTAAGGCTTTTTTCTCAAACATGAGATTAGTATTCTTTAAGTGCGGGCCATCAAAGGACTATCAATCTGAATATATAAGCCATAATCGCCGCTCATTATGGGTGCAATGAGGCGATTTAACGTAGCCGATCGATGAGATCTCGAAAGACCTGGTGTGAGTAATTCTGGATCATATCGGTATTCATAGGGCCGGTATACTGGGAAGCGATAAGTGTGGGACCCTCTGCACTTATATCTGGGAAATATCGCTCAAGGTTGCGAATCGCACTATTGAACCATCTCGGTGTATATTGTGCCTGTAAGAGTTTAATTTCCGATGGAATCTCAGTCTGCATTTCAACGCTCGAATCCAGGAGATCGAAAATATAGTAGAGGTCTTTAGCCGCTTTTGGTTTTCTCAGCGACAAAGTAAGGGCCTTCTGATAAATATAGGCAGCAGGAGAAGGGAGTTTTACATCGACGAGAACACTCATGCCTTCAGCATGATCATTTATCTTGATTTGCCTGGTATTTCCTAAAAGAATCTCCACATATCGAAGTGCCTGGGCTTTCAGCCCTTCTTGAATAGTAATTACTGGTTTTCCCGGCCTTCCGATTTCAGGTGTTATGAACTCAATTTCTGTGGCAGGCGATATTAATTCGTATTTCACCACGGGGCCATACGATCCAGTGATTTGTGCCGTGAAACCTGCCTCTAATAATAGACTATCCATTGACGCACGGCCGATTAGCGGGACCTTAAGAGGAACGGCTATATCAATGTCGGTCGTGTGCACTGCTGGATGGCGTGCGGGAATATTTCCATATTTACGATACAGGAAGGGAACCCATCCTCCAACAATCACTACCTGTCGGAGATAGGGCTTTAAAGCAACCAGCGTTCTGAACAGTGACAGAAGCTCAGGAGCGCTTGTCTGCACGTTTCTCCTTTTGCATTGTATTTAGTTTTGGCCTTATTATTTTCTCTAGAAGATACTCTGCCTGCTCGCGACCCCGTAGTGGATATCTGTTGAGGTCCAGATAAAGCTGGATATCGGAGACCACCCGCCACTTCTTGATTGTCTGCGTACGGAATAATGCCGACACTGTATAGTAAGGGTGCACCAGTATCAAATTGGCCCCATCCTTCCTCTCGTCTAATTTCAGTTCTCGTTCAATCTTCCCACGAAGTACATTAAATGATCTTCCTTCAATCAAAAGGTGAACTTGGTTGAAGGTAGAATGCGGAGCGATAAGGTTAGCACCTGCCTGAAATCCGAGCGCCCATTTCGCATTTTCGTTATCCAGCTTGCTGATCTTGTCCAGCAACTCCTGCGAGTCGATTGCATGGCAATAGTAGTGATAAAATCTGTTCCTCTGCCAGTCATAGAAGTCAGCCCACTCCTTGAGCCTGTCCTCCCAGTTGAGTAACCGTATTCCACTCTGGCGGCTATACTCAACTAGGCCACGCTCGCGCATGCTGTCAACTACCCGAGAAGCCCATCCCGGGGTGATATTACCTGCTTCTGCTATCTCGCGTATCTTCCATGGATGCCAGGGTATATCCATAAGCAAGCGCAGTATTATTGATGCCTTGTCAGAATATGGATTTATTCTAGGCTGTTGATAATCTTCAGGTTTTGCCTTTCCCTCGCGTTCGATGAAGATGCCCGGTGCTCTCAGGTAGATGTTTCCGACCAAGTCAATGTATCCCATTCCCATTTCCCTCAACAATGCCCGCCGATTGGGTCCCAGGAAGTGTGCGGCAACCATCGGTACTCGGTTGGGCCCCTCGTATTGTTTTAGCTGTTCAACTGCCAGCCGAAGTTCGGACAGATGTGGTCGGTCTTTCGCCTTAATAACCAAGCTTATTTTTCTCCCGTCGATGTCTGCGCGAACTACGACATCTGGTCTTGCATCAAGTAGCCGTGGCTCTATCTCCAGAGCCTCGACTACAAGGCCAACCTCAGATAGCCGTTGTCTTAATTTCCCCTCATCTATCATTGCTCGTCTTATACCCCGATGTTTATTATCATGATAATGTTTACTGCGCACTAAACATACAATAAATAATAAACATTGTCAAGTTGGTCGCCCTGAACTGTCTTCCTAGTCAACTTCCCGTTCAACTTCTTCATCACCTTTTGGAGCTACGAATTCGTAAAACCGCGCAGCAGCCGCTTCCTGCGGGCCGGGTACCACATGGGAATAGATGTTCAGCGTCATTTGTTAGATCATGGAGAATCTTGTATTCATGTATTATTTATACAGGCGTTATAATCATTCATCTATTTGGAGGCAGGTATCATGCTAAATGTTTCTGAAGCCATTAAACAGCGTAGAAGCATCCGTAGCTTCCGCAGCGATCCGGTTCCAGACAATGCCATTCTCGCTATGCTCGATGCTGCGCGGCTTGCTCCCTCCGGAAGCAACCGCCAGCCCTGGCGTTTTATAGTTGTGACGGACAAAGACGAAAAAGCGAAGCTACGAAAGGTATGCTTCGACCAGGCTTTTATCGAGGAAGCGCCAGTGGTATTCGTCTGCTGCGTCGACCTCACCGCCTACGCCAGAGCCGCACGGGAGAAACGTTCCCAGGAGTTTATTGACTACGGCGTGGTTGAGACGTTATCAGGCTATTTTGCCGATCCGGCAGTCAGGGAGCTGTTTTTAAACGCTCCGGACAACGACCTGAATGTACATTTCATGACCGCCTTGGCAAACACCTACATAGCGGTCGAACACATGGTACTGACCGCAACGGCCCTGGGGCTGGGCTCATGCTGGGTAGGGGCAATCGGCAGCGCCGAGGAAATGAACACGTTGTTTCATCTTCCGCCTCATACCTATGGCGTAGCTGTGCTGCCGGTCGGGCATCCCGTTAAGATCCCGCCACCTCGTCCCCGCATCTCCTTAGATTCAATTCTGCTGAGGCCCTTGCACACCGGACCCTGATCGGGCTTAAAATTTGGTACGCTATCTTGGAGATTTAACGCTTTCTGATTTAAAATGAGATGTTCAACGGAAGAATCTAACACCGAAACTGGGGTATTATCATATGGATACGATACTTAATCTGCTTAGAGATTTCGGCCTGACCTTTGTTCCGCTGTTCGTGGCGATGGATTCCATCAGTACTGTGCCTATACTGCTGTCGCTTACGCATGACCTGTCCGATAAAAGAAGGAGCAGCGTAATACGCAACGCCCTGATTACCGCTCTGGGGCTGGGTCTCATTTTCATAGTTGTAGGTAAGGGTATCTTCATTTTCATGGGCATCACCGTGAACGATTTCCTGGTGGCGGGCGGGATGATACTATTCATCCTGGGCGCCAAGGAGCTGGTGGTAGGCAAGATGTTCGAAGCGCAGGCTGCCGCAGGAGAGGACGTGATAGCCGTGGTGCCGCTGGGCACGCCGCTGGTGGTGGGTCCTGCCGTGCTCACTACATTGCTGATCCTGACCGACCAGTATCATATTGTAATGGTCACCTTCTCATTTGTAGTTAACCTGCTTATTACGTGGCTGATGTTTGCCCAGGCGAACAGGCTGGTCAGGGTGCTGGGAAATGGAGGGGTGCTGGCGTTATCTAAAGTCTTCGCACTGCTGTTAGCGGCTATTGCTGTGAGCATGATCCACAGGGGCATAACGGCATTCATCGGTTAAATAAGCTGTCAGGAGAAGTGATATGTGGTTATGTACACATTGCCGTCACCTTGAGATTTCAGAGCAAAAACCGGAACGCTGCCCCATCTGTGGCGCAGGTTCAGATAAGTTCGTTAAACACGAGAGCTCACACATCAAAGGCGCCAAAACGCTGAGGAACCTGCAGGAAGGATTTACGGCTGAATCAAAGGCCAATGTCAGGGACCTGGCTTTCGCCATCAAAGCTGAACAGGAAGGCTTTCCCGCGATCGCAGGTCTATTCAGAGCAATCGCTGAGTCCGAGGCGATACACGCCTTCCACCACCTGAGGTTGCTGGGAGCCGTCGCCGATACTCAGGAGAACCTGCAAGCGGCTTTTGAACGGGAAAACTTTGCGACCGATGCCTACCCCGAGTTTATTAAAACAGCCAATGACGAGGGCGACGCTCAGGTAGCAACCATTTTCGGCTATCATCGGGATGTTGAGAAAGGCCATGCAAAGTTGTATGAAAAAGCTCTGGATCGCCTGATGGATCCGCAGGGTGTTGCCTACTACGTGTGCAGTGTTTGCGGATACGTGAGCGTGGGCTCTGCTCCGGACGAATGTCCCATCTGCGGAGCGCCAAAAGATAAGTTCAGGCGTATCGATTAGTATCCGGCCGCCGGGGGCCGGCTATTGCCGGATCAGCTGCGCAGCCTTAAATACATCTTCTCAAGGTCTTCCAGCCACAGTGCGGGTTCGGCATCGGATGGCATCCTCCAGTCTCCCCTCGGGGACAGGCTGACGGAGCCGATCTTCGGTCCCTCGGGCAGGCAGGTCCGCTTGA
>CAYVBI010000136.1:0-5734 GCA_964448985.1 uncultured Dehalococcoidales bacterium | reverse complement strand
GGAGACCATTCACCCAGGCCGACTATATGTATGGCAAAAAGTACTGCGCATCCCAGCGTGAGCAATTCGCCGGGGCCGACCGACCAGCCGGTGAGGCTCAGCAGGGCCACTCCAAAGGTGGCAAGGGCGACCAGAATCCAGGTCTTTCCGTCGGTTTTATGGCGCAGGAAGATCCAGGCCACGACCGGTGTCAGCACCACGAACATGCCGGTTATAAATCCGGACACTGCCGCGGAGGCATACAGCAGGCCGTAAGTCTGGGCAATGTAGCCCAGTCCGAGCACTATGCCGAGGCCGGCGCCGCGCAGCAGTTCCTGACGTGTGATGCCGCGAAGGCATTTCGGCCGAAGCGCCAGCATAATCAGCGCGGCCGCGGCAAAACGCCAGGCCATAAAGTCCATGACCGGCATTAATTCGACGGCAGACTGCACGATGAGAAAAGTGTAGCCCCAGACCGCGGTGATTACTACCAGCGCAGCCAATGCCAGAAAAGGCGATGCTCTCCAGTTTGCCAGCATATTATTCCGTGTATTTTATAGCATCGGCCATTTTTATTCAGGCCTGGTATGGTTAATCATGAATAGGAATCCGCACTGTTATAAAGAATTAAAATCTGTCATAATAGTGAGCTAATACATCGGGCAAGGAGGAGGCAACATGTGTTGTTTTGTCACGCTTTTCCTGTTGATCGGTCCGCGTTTCGCACTCGTCTGCATGTGGCTATTCTCAGATATGATTACCAGGGTTTTCGGCTCCAACTTTATCATTCCGCTGCTGGGAATCATCTTCCTTCCCTATACGGCGTTATTCTATGTCATTGTTGATATATATATGGGCATGGCCAATCCCTTCGCCTGGGCGCTGGTCATACTTGGATTCATCATCGATATCTCCGCTTACGGCGGAGGATGGTGGGGCAACCGCGGCCGCCTGCGCAGGTAATCGATCCGCCGGCAGGATCGGGTGGACAGGCTAATCCGGCTTGCCCGTGTTAAATTTCTTTAGCTCCATCAATATCTCGCGCAGCAGCAGGAGCTCCAGGCGCCGGTAGTTGATATCGCTCGCCAGCTTGCCCCATTTCTTGGGATCGTCCGACAGGAATTCCTCGGTTATTTCCATCACGCTTCTGGCCATTTCGTCCTCCTTGTTTCAGTCGATCAGCACCAGCCCCACGGAGGTGGCGCAGGGGATCTCGCTGGTCTCACCCAGCAGCGGGTAGGCGTTCCACCCGACCTTACCGATGATATCAACTACATCGATGCCCAATGCCTCCATGGCCGGCCTGGCTCTCAGTGGGAAGCGGCACCTGCCGCTG
This sequence comes from uncultured Dehalococcoidales bacterium, assembly GCA_964448985.1. Classification (GTDB taxonomy): domain Bacteria; phylum Chloroflexota; class Dehalococcoidia; order GIF9; family UBA5629; genus CAIMUM01. Next base: position 4,419 of record CAYVBI010000136.1, on the reverse strand, counting down.
TCCTTGAATTGGCAGATCAGGCCATGGCAGAGGTAATCCTTGCAGGACCCTCCTCCCAGACCCATGGCCAGCGCATACCCGTGCTGGTAGGCCAGGCGCTCGATCTCGTAAACGATCTTGGCGGTCTTCTGATGAAAGAGCAGGCTGCGGTCGGTGCCGCTATTGTCCCTGGATTTGCCCGGCTCATAGTCCTCCAGCGGCTCAACCAGGGTTTTGATCAATATGCCGTGAGAGTATCTGGCAAATGCCTTCCTGACAAGGTCGAGGTCGGGTGCGTTGGGGGGACAGTTCGGCGTCTCACCGGCGCGCAGACAGCGCGGTATCGTGCATTTCAGCCTGACACGCTCATCCACCACCAACTGGTTGGCCTTGATGATCTCCGCGCCTGCCGCCCCCAGCTCCAGCGCTTTGGACCGCAGCAGCTCCAGGTCGGCCTTCAGCTTTTTACTCTTCGTTTTAATCGCCAGTGGAATAGCTTGAGTATTCTTTTTCTGCATTTATCCGACACTCCTTGCTAACGTAATTCGGGCGGGTTTAAAAACCCGCCCCTACCTACACAGATTTTAACACGGCGCTGCTACCCGATTATAGCCACAAGGACGGGAGTTGCGCTAAACTTTAGGCTGTGGAAGGCACATATGCCTAAGTGGCCTGACCTGGCAGCCGGCTTCAAGTTGCTGCGCGAGGTGGACCTCAACGCCATCCGCCGGCAGGCTGAGTCGCCCTTTCACCTGGCGGTGCTGGGTGGAGAGGGCGCGGGCAAATCTACGCTGATCAGCCAATTGCTCACGGGGCCGCGCTCGCAGGGCAGTGGACTTATGCCCCAGGTGCGGGAGTACGGGCTTGACGGCGAAATGCCCGTAAGCGCGTGCACGCTGGCTATTCTGATGATCGGCGACCATGCTGATGATTATGCCCGTGAGAAAGAGGTCTTTAAACAACTACGACAAGATAAGATCCCCGTTGTCGTCTGTTTCAGCCGGAGTAATCTCCCGCAGGACGGGAAGGTTATGCCGATAATCACACAGGGCTGGCAGGGTGCGGAAACGGTGGCCATAAATCCCGGCGACCGCGAATCGCTTGCCAGGGTGCTGGCGCCGGCCATGCTGCGCGCCTGCCCCGGTCGGGAAGTCCAGCTTGCGCGCAACCTTCCCATGCTGCGCGAAGCCGTATCCCGCAAGCTGATCGACGACACGTGCCTCGTCAACAGTACATACAGCCTTGCAACGGGCCTGGCCGAGATCAATATATTTCTTGACCTGCCGCTCAATATGGCTGACATCGTTGTCCTGACCAAGAACCAGGCTATTATGGCCTACAAGATATCGCTGGCCATGGGATTGACCGCAGACTGGAAGGAGACTGTGCCCAAGATGACGGCCGTGGTGGGCAGCGCCTTCCTGTGGAGGCAGGCGGCCAGGCTCCTGGTCGGGCTCATACCCGCATACGGAGTCGTTCCCAAGATCGCAGTTGCCTATGCAGGCACCTATACCGTCGGACAGGCCATCTACCAGTGGTGCGCCAACGGCGAGAAACTCAAGTCTGAAAACCTCAGGGCGCTTTATCTTTCGGCGCTCAAGCACGGCCGTGAAACGGCCCAGGCCGTAATAGCAAGGCGCAAGGCGCTCAGGCATGCGCAGCCCGGATCGTAGCAGAAAGATCTTATAACCGATGCGGGCGGGAGGGGAGGCGTCAGATGCGCCTGCGGGAGATTGAGGTGGCGATCAACACAATGATCAGCACAATGACCAGGACGGCCACCACGGCGCATATCCACAGATAGATGTCGTTGGCAAAAAGCGTGGCCAGATTGAGAGTGGCGTTATCAGAGGGTTTGGGTGGCGCCGGAGCATCCGGCGGTGGTGTACTTACTGGCGGCGCCTGTATATTCTCTGAAGGACCAGGTGGAGCGGGTTTTACTGTTTCGGTCTGAGGCGCCGGCGTCGGGGTAGCAGGGAGCAGGGGTGGCTCAGGAGTAACCTCTTTGTATGAAGGAGACGGGGTCGGCAACCTGTACTGGGGCGTGGGGGATAGACAATCGCAGAAGGTCCATAACTTTCCCGTGCCTGCTATGTAATCATACGGCCTGTCGTCTATGGCCCACAGGTTGACGCCCGCCGACAACTTGAGCGAGGTAGGTTCCCGGGTGAAAGACACTCCCGCCGGCAGTCCTGTGGTCAGCACATCCCACTCGATGACGGGAGGTCCCAGCGATTCCGGATACAGAGTCCTGTCCACGGAAGCCCCACCTAAAGAGGAAGCGGCGCCGTAGAGCGTGCCCATCTGAGCCAGTCCCCAGAAGCCGGACGAGGGCGCTCCCATGATATTCCAGTCGCGGCTGGGGCCGACAAGCCAGTAGTAAATATCGCTGTCCGCTCCGTCGCTGGCAGCGTATATAATTGCGGTGTCGCCGAACCTGTAATCTAAAATGGGGTGTACATTGCCGGAGGACGGTAAGTCCGCTGTAACCGCAAACGGGCCGACGCCAGAGGCGGCGGCTACTCTGCCGTCGGAGATGTCGCCTCCCACCACCACCAGGCCGTTGGGCGCGGCGAAAATAGCATGACCGGCGTTCAGCGTGGTGGACACCTGTTGCGACCACTGGGGTGTCAGCGATGAGACGTTTGCCCTTCGCATGGAGGCGGCGGAGAGCGCGTACAGATAGCGGGTGTCATTGATTGTGGTGACCGAGAAGTCGGTCACGTTCATGCCCGGCAACTGCGCCTTCCATGTCTGTCCGCCGTCCTGTGACTGGCGCAGGTCGTCCGTGCCCCGCGAGGACATAAAGACCGCCCCGTCGTTCCCATAGTTGCTCATACGCAATATGATGTCGTTACGCGCTGCGGGCAGGCACAGCACGCGCTCCCACGATTTGCCAGTGGCCGATCCGCCCGAGCGCCAGATACTGTCCAGGCCAGCGCCGGCCTCGTTTATCGAGGCCAGGTAGATCGCGCTTGTATCTGCTACGGCCACGTCAGAGAGGAAGTTTACCTGTGTGTCTATAAGACTATGTTGATTCCAGGTCTTTCCGTTATCTTTGCTCAGTGAGAAAGCGGACTCGTCCAGAGGCACGCTGCTGAGATACCCTCCCGGCCAGGCCGCCGGACCGTTTAGCTGGGCCGAGCCGGTGCCGCAGTAGGCGCGGCTGCCGTCGGGGGACCACATTACTATGGCGTTGCCGTAGCCGGAGACACCGGCCCCGGTGGGCGGCTTATCGGTCTGGTACCAGCATGTGGTGGGACAGGCCATGGGGGCATCGGTGAACCAGGTCAACACGGTGCCGCGGGCGGCATCGCCGGTGACCGCTCCGGCCAGCAGTTTGCCGCCGGAATAGGTACCGAGATAGGCTATGCTCGAAATGCGCCGGTTGGACTGCGAGGCCATGAGCTGGTAGACCACGGCGTCATCCACTCTAAATACACCAGCGTTGCCGCCCGGCGCGTCGATGCTCAGGTAGGCCCGGCACAACGCGGGGGCCTGTCCCGAGTAATCGGCCGTGAGTTGAAGGCACCCGCTCACGACCTGGGCGGCCTTTGGTGAGCCGCCGGCCCCGCTCACCGTTATCTCGGGCGGGTTGCCGCTGAAGACCATATCCCAGTCGGTGGTATTGGCGTTCAGATCATGAATGCCGGCATTGAAATAGGCGCCTGCTGCCGTGGAGTAGAGCACGGCAATGGAAGGGTCCGCCCGGTAGGACGATGGAAAGCATATGGAGAGCACGTCCCCGGTAAGACCCTGCGCGGCCCAGGCGCCTCCGATCCCGCCCGCCTTATATATGTAGACATCCCCTGCGCCGCCGGCACGGGTGCCAGCCGCGATATCAAAAACACCGTAGGCAGGGGAGACGGCCAGCGCGCTGATGTCGGATGCAACAGGGAAGGCTATATCGTTCCAGGTCTGCCCTCCGTCCTGCGAGACGTAAACTTGCCTTGGACGGTTTCCCGAGCTGGTTACTGCAGCGACAAACTGAGGGTTATCGGGAGAGATAGCGATGTTCCAGCTCGGAAGCTCGGCCCCGGCCGAGAGAAGATTGCCGCCGACCTCCAGCCAGCTAATGCCCGAGTCGTCCGATCTATATAGCCTGCTCTGCGATGTGTCCGAAGCGTAAAAAGTCCGGCCGTCCCTGGACTGGGCCAGGAAATTTATCTCGCTCGGGCTGGCCAGGACGTTGAACTGGCTGCCGGGTGTGTCCACCGCGCTCCAGATCATGCGGCCGGCCTGCACGGGGAGGGGCACAAGAGAGACGGATAGCGCCAGAGCCAGGACTGCAAGCGATGACCTTTGGATGCATTTCCGGGGATTAAATGGCGCCATACTTGATTATAGAACGTTTCAGCCGGGCATGCAGTTTATGCCTGCTCAGGCCGGCAACTGGTCGGGGGGTATGATCTGCGAAGCAGGTATGTTGATCTCGGGCAT
>CAYVBI010000135.1:0-5744 GCA_964448985.1 uncultured Dehalococcoidales bacterium | reverse complement strand
CCTGCTTCTTATACCAGGCGCGGATCTTCTCCTTGGCATGGGCGGTCTTGACGAAACCCAGGTCCGGATTGATCCAATCCAGGCTCGGCGCTTTCTCGGTCTTGCTGGCTACTATCTCGACTATATCGCCGTTCTTTAGCTCATAGTTGAGGGAGACCAGCTTGCCATTGACTTTTGCGCCGATGCAGCGGTGACCGAGATCGGTGTGGATGCGATAGGCGAAATCCAGAGGTGTGGCGCCTTTCGGGAAAGGCCTTATCTCTCCTTTCGGCGTATAAACGAAGACCTGGTCGGAGAAGAAGTCCTCTTTCAATGAAGTCAGGAACTCCTCGCTGTCAAGGGAGCTCTGCCAGTCGATGAGCTGGCGCAGCCAGGAGATCTTCTCCTCGAAATTCAGGTCCGGCTTGGCCCCTTCTTTATAGCGCCAGTGCGCTGCCACGCCGTATTCCGACATCCGGTGCATGTCATAGGTTCGAATTTGTATCTCGAGCGGCGTCGATGCGCCGTCCCCGGTCATAACGGTGGTATGCAAAGACTGGTATCCGTTGTCCTTGGGATTGGCGATGTAGTCATTGAATTCTTCTGTGATCGGGTGCCAGGTGTTGTGGATGATGCCCAGCACCTTGTAGCAGTCGGGTACCGAGTTAACCAGCACGCGCAGGGCGAAAAGGTCATGGATATCCCCGAAGCTCCTGCCTATGGCCGCATACCTCTGTATCTTGTTAAAGATGCTGTAGATATGCTTGGGCCGGCCGTACACCTCGCCCTGGATGCCTGCGATGACCATCTCGTCGCGCAGTACGCGGACGGCGTCATCGATAAAGCCTTCGCGCAACGACCGGCGCACCGCCACCATTCGCGCAATCTCACGGTACTCCTCGGGCTGCAGATATCGGAAAGACAGGTCTTCAAGCTGCCATTTTATATCCCACATGCCCAGCCTGTGCGCCAGCGGGGCGTATATCTCCAGGGTCTCCTGCGCGATGGCCTGCCTCCTGTCCGGCGGCAACGCCTGCAGCGTGTTCATATTATGCAACCTGTCCGCCAGCTTGATGAAGACCACGCGCAGGTCCTCAGCCATGGCGATAAGCATCTTGCGCAGGTTCTCCGCCTGCGTCTCCCGGCTGCTGACCGCTATGTCGCGCCTCCATGCCAGCCTGCTCAACTTGGTTACCCCGTCCACCAGCTTGCTGACATCGGGGCCGAACTGCTTCTCAAGCTGTGATATCGGTATGTTGCAGTCCTCGGGTACATCGTGCAGGAGGGCGGCTGCCAGCGTGGCGGCATCGAGCTGTAGATCGGCCAGAGTCATGGCCGTCTGAAGGGGATGCTCCAGGAAGGGTACGCCGGATTTGCGCTTCTGGCCGTCATGTGCCTTGAGGGCATAATCATAGGCAGCCTCCACGATAGCCAGCTTGTCGGGAGGCAGGTATTCCCTGGCCTTGGTAAATAATGAAGTTGGATCCATACACTCTCCAGCAACTGTATAATAAGGCATGGCTGTAATCCGTGGCAAATGTTTTCCGTATGTAATGTGACTTCCGTCATTTGCATGCCGTATTCCGGGGTATTATCATATTTGGAATGGCGGTACCGGATATTCAGTAAGAATCTGATTGCTGGTGGGGCAAACCGTCAGCTCAATGGCCAAATATCTGGAGGTACTTAGATGAAAATTGTGAAACTGTGCCGCGAAGGCTCCTGCTGCCCGGCAGTAACCGTATTCGAGGACAAAGTCGAGATCGGCGAAGACGCAAACACCTGCGTTCTGACCCGCGATGAGTTCGAGATACTTAAAGAGAAGATTCTCGCCAGGGAAATCTAAAAAACACCTGATTTATCGATAACCAATAGGGTCCACCGTCCCACCCGGTGGATCCTATTCTATGTAACAGCCGCCGCCGCTGAAATTTGAACTTCATGCGCTGTAAATGTATCCTTGATAAGCCGTTTTTTTCCAAGCGCCATTAGAAAGGAAGAAACATGAATACCGCTAAGTTTGAAGAGCTGAACAGCATCTTTTTCCCACGCAATACAGCCATCATCGGTGCTTCACAGGCGGATAATTACACCTATTCCCTGCTGGCCACAAAAATGCGTGACAGGCTCTACCTGGTTAATCCCAACTACGAGGAAGTGCTGGGCAGGAAATCATATGCAAGCATTATGGATATCGATGTCCCCATTGATTATGCCGTCATAGCGGTCCCGGTTCGGTTCGCATTGAGCGCCGTCAGCGACTGTATTAAAAAAGGGGTAAAAGGCGTACATTTATTCACATCGGGATTCAGCGAGACCGGGCTGCCGGAGGGCATCAAGCGTGAGAAAGAGCTGGCGGATATGGCGCGGGGTAAGATAAGGATCATCGGACCCAACTGCATGGGAACGTATTGCCCGAAATCTGGCCTGTCATTTAATCCCGCGTCCACCAATGTGGAGGGGAACATAGGCGTCATCTCCCAGAGCGGCACCTTTGCACAGCTGTTTGTCTATGCCGGCAAAACAATGAATATGAAGATCAGTAAGATGGTCAGCTACGGCAACGCTGTTGATCTCGATTGCCCCGATTTTCTTGAGTACCTGGCGGATGATCCCGATACCAGGGTTATCGCCCTTTATATCGAAGGTATCCGGGACGGGAAGAGGTTAAGGTCCGCGCTGGAATATGCGGCAGGTAAAAAACCGCTGGTTGCGCTTAAGGGTGGGGTGACTGAGGCTGGTGGCAGGGTGGCTTCGTCGCACACGGGTTCACTGGCAGGGACGGGACAGACATGGTCGACCTTGTTCAAACAGAGCGGTGTGGTGCAGGTAGACGATATAGATGACTTGCTCAATACTACCATTACAATGGACTTATCCAGGGTGCCATCCGGAAACGGAGTAGCGATCGTAACTTACTCCGGCGGGTTCGCTGTGGTTCAGAGTGACATGTGCGTAAAGGCCGGCCTTCAGGTCCCACAATTTTCCCAAAAGGCTATAGATGAACTGAGGACGTTTGTCCCGGCCGCAGGTACCATGATCGGCAACCCGCTCGATTCCTGGCAACTGTTTTACAAGTTTTCGGGAGAGGGCAGGCTGTCGGATGTGATGCGCATTGTGTCGGGTGAGAAGCAAATTCAGAACATCATATTGCAGTTTGACATAATCAGGTTCATGACCATGATGTGGGGTGAAGGTGCGGAGAAGAAGCTGATAGCCATAGCAACGGATTTTCTGGCTGGCTGCCGCTACGCGCGCGACAAAAATGGCAGGCTGGTAATAATCACTATAGCCCTGGATCCCTATACTGATAATGATATGGAAAGAAGTCTCTCTGTTTTGCTCAGGAAGATGTGCGAAGATGCAGGGTTTCCCGTGGTCCCTTCACTGGGGGAGGCTATCAGGACGGTATCCTATATGTACAGGCACGCAGCCATTAAAAAGAATAAGTAATTAAGGGGGTTGAGGTATGGTGGAGACGACCGGCTTTGCGGTTGTACTGGTAACGGCTTCCGGTCTGGAAGAAGGCAATAAGATCACGTCTATCGTCCTGGATAAACGCCTGGCTGCCTGCGTTAATATCGTTCCAAAGATATCTTCTCTGTTCTGGTGGCAGGGAAAGATCGATGCGGCTGACGAGGTGCTGTTGATTATCAAGACGAGGGCATCGCGGGTCAGAGACATTGTAGATGCGGTGAAAAGGGTTCACAGCTACTCGGTACCCGAGGTGATAGCATTCCCTGTCATGGCAGGCAACGAAGATTACCTGGATTGGATCGCGGGTGAAGTGGAAGAATGAGCAATGTTTTGACCGCCTGTAATATAATAATGGCCTGAAAGGGAGAACGCATTTGTTTAAAGCACCACGAGGCACAGCCGATACGTTGCCGGAGGAGCAGCCCTACTGGCGCTATATAGAAGAGAGGGCGCTGGAGATTTGCCGCCTGTACGGGTATAGCCGCATCAGCACCCCTGCTTTTGAGGAGGCGGGTCTCTTCCTGCGCAGCGTGGGAGAGGGCACGGATATTGTCAACAAGGAGATGTATATCTTCAAGGACCGTTCCGATAACGAGATGGCCCTCAGGCCGGAAGGCACTGCGCCGGTTTGCCGTGCTTATCTGGAGCATGGCATGGATAACCTTCCTCAGCCTGTAAAGCTGTTCTACTTCGCCGATATCTTCCGCTACGAGAGACCGCAGGCGGGACGTTACCGGCAGCACCACCAGTTCGGCTGCGAGGCCATCGGGGATCAATCTCCCGTGCTGGATGCCGAAATAATTCACATGGCGCTCAGCTTTTTCGGATCTCTGGGACTTACGGACTTTTCGCTGCAGCTAAACAGCATCGGCTGTAAGAAGTGCCGCCCGGACCACCTGCAGAAATTGAAGGAATATTATGCGCCGTCGAAAGGGCAGTTGTGTGACGACTGCCGGGTAAGGCTTGAGAAGAATCCGTTGAGGCTGCTGGATTGTAAAAAGCCCGCCTGCCAGTCTGCGGCCGACCTGGCCCCCAGGAGCGCAGACTATCTCTGCCCGGAATGCGCGCAACACTTCGAATCGTTGCAGGGTCACCTCAAGGCCCTGGGTATCAAGTTCATATTGAATCATAGGCTTGTAAGAGGGTTGGATTACTATACTAAAACCGTATTTGAAATCCAGCCTGTCGACGGCGGATCACAGAGCGCGCTGGGCGGCGGTGGACGTTATGATGATCTGATCTCCATGATAGGGGGAAAGCCTGTGCCGGGCATAGGTTTTGCCGCCGGGCTGGAGCGCATTGTACTGAACTTGAAGACGCAGAGTATAAAGGTTCCTCCGGCAGATAGGCCGGCCGTTTTTATCGCCTGCCTGGGAGAGGATGCCAGGATTGAGGCTGTGCGGCTGTCAGCGGCGTTGCGCGGAGAAGGTATCGCGCTGCTGATTTCTTCGGGCGAACGCAGTCTCAAGGCCCAGCTCAGGAATGCCAATGTCGCCGGTGTCAGGTATGCAGCTATCATCGGTGACGACGAGATGAAGGCAGGGATCGTGATGGTGCGTAATATGGAGACGGGAGAACAGCAGGAGATGCGGCCGGATGAGCTTATCGCGCTGGTGAAGGACGCCAAATAACAGGCAGGAGAATTAGCGGGATGGATACTTTCGAAGCCATTTACAGCAGGCGCAGCGTACGCCAGTACAGGGATACCCCTGTTTCCGACGATGTTCTAAACCGGGTGCTGGAAGCCGCCTGCTGGGCGCCCTCATGGGCTAATACGCAGTGCACACGCTACGTGGTCGTGAAAGACCAGGAGACCAAAGTTCGCCTGTCCGAATGCTTGAACAAAGGCAATCCGTCCACCGAGGCTATCAGGCATGCGCCCGTTGTTATAGTTGCCTGCGCGGAACTGGGCAAATCCGGCTACTATAAAAACAGTCTGGTGACGGACAGGGGAGATTGGTTCATGTTCGACGTCGGCATCGCCATGCAGAACCTGGCGCTGGCGGCGCGGGCAATGGGCCTGGGGACGGTGCATGTGGGATATATACCCGATTCGAAGAAGGTTGACGCGATACTCGAGCTGCCTGAGGGTGTGGTCTCGGTGGAGATGACCCCGCTGGGCTATCCCGCCGGCGAGTCAAAAGGTCCGCCGCGTAGAGACATATCGGAGCTCGTATTTTACGAAAAGTACGGCAGGCATTAGAATTTAGGCAGCATACCTCGCAGGATAATTGCCGCCCGCTGCGGCTGAGGCAGCCGGAACAGCTTCACCGTGCGGGCCTGTAATT
>CAYVBI010000134.1:0-5776 GCA_964448985.1 uncultured Dehalococcoidales bacterium | reverse complement strand
CAGCGTCCCGAACGCTGCGCGCTAACCAACTGCGCTACTCCCCGCACGGGTTAATTATTATAGTCGGCTTTAACTTTTAGGGCAACAATTGTAAACTTATTGGCTATGAAATTTTGCGTTGTCATAGCGGATGGCGCCTCCGGCTGGCCTCTTGCCGAGAGGGGCGATAAGACATGCCTTGATTTGGCAGTTACACCTAACCTCGACCGCATGGCCGGGCAGGGGTATACCGGTGTGGCACTGACCATCCCGCCGGGTATGGAGCCGGGCAGCGCACCGGCGTGCATGTCGGTGCTGGGTTATGACCCCACGGTCTACTACAGGGGCAGGAGCGCCATAGAAGCCCGCAGCGTGGGCGTCCCCATCGGTCCGGGGGAGGTAACGTTCCGCTGCAACCTGGTAACGATAATAGAGGGCAGAATGGTCAGCCACAGCGCCGGGCATATCAGCACCGGGGAGGCCGCGGCCATAATAGATACCCTGAATGAAAAGCTGGGCTCAAAAGAGGTGGGCTTTTACACAGGTATCAGCTACAGGCACATCTGCAAGATAAAGGGACACGAGGATACCCTGGGAGCTATCTGTACGCCGCCCCATGACATAACCGATCGATCGGTGCAGGAGCACCTGCCGCATGGCGAGGGCAGCGCATTTTTGTGCGAACTGATGAAGAAGTCTGAGAGTGTGCTGGCCGATCACCCGGTTAATACCGAGAGAAGGAGGCTGGGCAAGCTGCCCGTAACCTCGATCTGGCTTTTCTGGCCCAGCGGCCGTTTGCCGGAGATGCCTTCTTTCCAGGAATTGCATGGACTCAAGGCGGCCCTTACCTCGGGTGTAGATTTGCTGCGCGGGCTGGCGATGATGGCCGGCATTGAAGTGCTGCACATCAGTGGTGTTACCGATAACCTGGATAACGATTTCGCCGCCCAGGCTGAAGGAGCGCTGGAGTCGCTCAAAAGCGGTGACCTGGCTGTTATGCATATCGAGGCGCCGGATGAGATGGGCCATAGAGGTTCCACAGACGACAAGATAAAAGCCATAGAGCTTATCGACAGGGAGGTCATAAGCAGACTACTGGATTGGAAAGACGGAGGACTCAAGGTGCTGGTGATGCCGGACCACTCCACACCGATCAAGCTCAAGACCCATTGCGCCGAGCCGGTTCCCTTCCTCATCTGGGGTGGTGGCGTAAGATCAAATGGGGCAACCCGCTTCACGGAGGCGGAGGCTGGCCGCACGGGTATCTCGGTCGAGCCGGGATTCAGGCTCATGGATATATTTTTAAAGGATAAATAGTAAAGGCAGGCAGCGACAGAAATGGCAATAGTAGTGCAGAAATACGGGGGCAGCTCGGTAGCCGACGCCGATAAGATCCGCAACGTGGCACGCAGGATCGCGGCATCGTTTAAAAAGGGCAATAAGGTTGTGGTGGTGGTATCGGCCATGGGCGATTCTACCGATGACCTGATCGAGCTGGCCAGCAAGATCAATCCGAATCCCGAGCCCCGCGAGATGGACCTGCTGCTGTCCACGGGTGAGATAGTTTCCAGCACGCTTCTGGCCATGGCGTTACACGCCATGGGCCACAGCGCGGTAGCCCTCAGCGGGCAGCAGGCCGGAATTTCCACGGACTCCGCCTTCAGCCGGGCCAGGATAACGGGTATAGAACCAGAGAGGATAGTAAAGGAGCTGAATAAGGGCAATATAGTTATCGTTGCCGGCTTCCAGGGTATAACTCCCGACAACGACATCGCCACGCTGGGTAGGGGTGGTTCAGACACAACGGCTGTAGCTCTGGCAGCCAGCCTTAAGGCCGGGGTATGTGAGATATATACAGATGTTGAAGGAGTGTACACAGCAGACCCCCGACTGGTGCCGGAGGCGCGCAAGCTGGAGGAGATAGGCTACGAGGAGATGCTTGAAATGGCCACTTCGGGCGCCAAGGTCATGCACCACCGCTCGGTGGAGCTAGGCCAGGTATTCAACATACCCATACTGGTAGCCTCAAGCATGGTGGAAAAGCCCGGCACGATTATTCACGGAGGGAAAAACATGGAGCAGAAAAATAAAGTAAGGGGCATTGCCCATGACATGGATGTTGCCAAGATCACCATAACCGGTGTGCCGGACCGCCCCGGTGTAGCAGCCGCGATTTTTACACCGCTGGCAAAGGCCGGCGTAAGCGTGGACACCATTGTTCAGAATGCCAGCGCCAATAATATCACCGACCTTACCTTTACCATTATCAAGAAGGACATCCCCAAGGCCATGAAGATAATAGGTCCCGTGGCCAAGAAAATAGGCGCCAGGGAATGCCTCAGCGATTCGAAACTTGGCAAAGTTTCGATAATTGGTACGGGTATGCAGAACACCCCCGGCTATGCAGCCAAGATGTTCCAGACGCTATTTACGCAGGATATCAACATACAGTTGATAACAACTTCCGAGATACGCATCACCTGTATTATAGCGGAGGATAAGGTTAAAGAGGCTGTTAAAGCCCTTCACAAAGCCTTCGAACTGGATAAAGGTTAAGCCGGATGTCTATACGCCCACAACTTCTTTGACCGTGGGTATTTTCTCTTTAAGGAAGCGTTCTATCCCCTTTTTCAGCGTCATGGTAGACATCGGGCAACCCGCGCAGGCGCCCTTTAGCTTCACGCTGACTACCCCGTCCTTAACATCCACCAGTTCAACATCGCCGCCGTCTGCCTGGAGGCTGGGGCGGATAATATTTAATACTTCCTGTACTTGTTCTTTCATCAAAGCACCTTCTTATTGACTTAATTTAGTTTACGTGGTAATTTAGCACCGCTTGAAAAGCCGTGTCAAATTCCCTGCGCTATTAGAGTATAGGCATAAGAGCGGAGTTATGAAACGACTAAAATCACAACGGCCTGGACGCGGGCTATGGTTATAAGTGACAGATTTGCCTTTGATCAAGATTTGGTATTAAATAAAATGATTACTGAGGACGCAACAGCAGATACGTTTAAAGCAGAGGTTATCAAGAATGCCCGAACGTGAAGAAGAGAAAGCCAGAATATGGCGGGGACGTATCCAGGAAGCCATCAGGATGGCTACCGAGAGCCGCTGGCAGGAGGCTATTGCCGCAAACCAGGGAATTATCGAGGTATTTCCCACGGACGTCGACGCTTACAACCGCCTGGGCCGTGCCTACATGGAGCTGGGTGATTATAAAAAGGCCAAGGATGCCTACAGCAAGTCCATTGAACTATCTCCCAGCAATATAATAGCCAGAAAGAACCTTGATAGGCTGGCGCTGCTCAAGGGCGTCAAAGTCGCGAGCGGGAAAAGGGAGAAAGCCAAACCGAGTGATTTCATCGCCGATGTCGGAAAATACGGCATTGTCAGCCTGCTTGAGCCCGCTCCTCAACCGGTCCTGCTTAAGCTGACCCCGGGAGAAAAGGTCTTTCTGGACTCCAGAAACCAGGATACCGTGGTGAAGAATGACCGGGGTGAGTATCTGGGAGTGATCGAGCCGGAACACGGACTCCGTCTGGCCAAGCTGCTAAACGGCGGGAACAAGTATATAGCGGCCATTGTCAGCCTTGACCATGATCACAACAAGGTCAAGGTCATAATACGGGAGACTTTCCAGCATCCCAGCCAGGCAGGCCGGCTATCGTTCCCCATCCGGGTGACGGAGGCCTATCCGGCGCATGTAAAGGATAACCTGCTGAGGCACAGTGCCGGAGAGGAAGATGGGCTGGAAGAGCCCGATTACAATGAATCGGAAGATACCGAGACCGTCCCTGAGGGGGTCTCGATTTACGAAGGATACACGGCTACGGAAGACCTGCAACGGCTCGATAACAGCTTTGGGGACGAGGAGTAAAAATGGAATTAGGATTTTCTATTAAGCCGATCGGTATCGAAGACGAGATGAAGCGCTCGTACCTGGATTACGCTATGAGCGTCATAGTCTCTCGTGCCTTGCCTGATGTGCGCGACGGCCTGAAGCCCGTACACCGCCGCATACTGTTTGCCATGCACGATCTCAATATGCGTTATAACGCGCCCTACAAAAAGAGCGCGCGAATCGTCGGCGAAGTGCTGGGAAAATATCATCCCCACGGGGATTCCTCGGTTTATGATGCTATGGTGAGGATGGCGCAGGACTTCTCCATGCGTTACCGCCTGGTAGACGGCCAGGGCAATTTCGGCAGCGTCGACGACGACCCGCCGGCGGCCATGCGATACACTGAGGCACGCCTGGCAAGGATTGCCGACGAACTGCTGCTGGATATCGACAAGGATACAATCGACTTTATACCGAATTTCGATGACAGCCTCAAAGAGCCGTCGGTATTGCCGGCACGATTACCCAACCTGCTGGTCAATGGTTCCTCCGGCATAGCAGTGGGCATGGCCACCAATATACCGCCGCACAATCTCACGGAGATTTGCGACGCCATACATTATTTAATAGAGAACCCGGATGCCTCGGTTGACGATCTGATGCAGTTCGTGAAAGGACCTGATTTCCCCACCGCCGGCATCATCTGCGGCGTGGAGGGGATAAAAAATGCATATGCGGTCGGGCAGGGCAAGGTGGTACTGAGGGCCAGGGTTGTTGAAGAATCGACCAAGGCAGGCAAAATGCAGTTGATTGTTACCGAGCTGCCTTATCAGACCAATAAAGCCGAGCTGGTCAAAAAGATAGCCGAATTAGCCCGCGATAAAAAAATCGAAGGTATCAGCGATGTCCGTGACGAATCGGACCGCCAGGGTATGCGCCTTGTAATAGGTTTGCGAAAGGATGCGCACCCGGCCAAGGTGCAGAACAACCTTTTCAAGTTCACATCAATGCAGACGGCTTTCTTCATCAATATGATCGCACTGGTGGACGGTCAACCGCGCGTTATCAATCTCAAGGACGCGTTGCAGTGCTACGTGGCCTTCCGCACCGAGGTTGTCACACGCAGGACCAAATATGATCTGCAGAAGGCCAAAGAAAGAGCGCATATATTGGAGGGCTTCAAGATCGCCCTTGACCATCTGGATGCCGTGATCAAGACCATCCGCGAGTCTGAGACGGCGGACACCGCACGCGCGAACGTGATGTCGGAGTTTTCACTCAGCCAGCTGCAGGCGCAGGCAATTCTCGAGATGCAGTTGCGCCGCCTGGCCAATCTCGAACGCAAAAAGATACTGGATGAATATAAAGATGTGCTTAAGGCCATACATTACCTGGAGGACCTGCTGGCCAATCCGGAGAAGATACTAAGGCTTATTCAGCAGGATGTGCTGGATCTTAAGACAAAGTTCGGGGACAAGCGTCGCACGGTTATAACGCAGGATGAAGCGGGACAATTCCAGGTGGAGGATCTTATCCCACACATGGATGTGATCGTAACGCTGAGCGAGCAGGGGTATATCAAACGCATCCCCGCAGACGTGTTCCGCAAGCAATTGCGCGGCGGGAGGGGCGTTAAGGGCATGGTAACGCGCGACAGCGATGATGTGATGAGCTCAATGTCTGCCGACACGCATGACAACCTGCTGTTTTTCACCAACCGCGGCAGGGTTTTCAAGATGAAATGCCACGAGATACCCCAGGATATCGCGCGCACTACCAAGGGCATCAATATCATCAATTTGATACCCATCGAGGCGAGGGAGAAGGTCACGGCCATGTTTGTGCCGGAAAAGACGGACCCCAGCCTCTTTATGCTCCTGGCTACATCCAAGGGCATTGTTAAAAAGACCGGGCTGAGCAATTTTACTGACGTCCGCCGCAGCGGCCTTATCG
>CAYVBI010000133.1:0-5791 GCA_964448985.1 uncultured Dehalococcoidales bacterium | reverse complement strand
AGTACCAGGAGAAACGCGATTTTCTGTATAATAACCTGGTCGGCATGGGATACAGGGTGGTCAAGCCGCAGGGTGCTTTTTACATGTTTCCCCGGACGCCGATCGAAAATGATGTGGAATTCGTTCACGAGCTGCAGAAAATGAATGTTATGACAGTGCCAGGCAGGGGCTTCGGCAGCCCCGGCTTTTTCAGGATCTCCTACTGCGTCAATCACAGCACCCTCGAAGGCGCCCTCGACGGCTTTAAAAAAGCTGCAGGGATGTTTAGACTCTTCTGATTTGGGCGGTCTCCGTCGACAGGCCACCGCCCTCCTTAAGTTCACATGATCGACACATATACAATTCCACAACTCATTGAAGCCAACCACCGAAGGTGGAGCGGGCAGACAGCCATGTGCGTAAAAAGACGCGGCATATGGCATCGTTATAGCTGGACAGATTACTATAACCGGGTTAAATACTTTTCCCTTGGCCTGGTGAGCCTCGGTTTGAGGAAAGGCGACGTTGTTTGCATCATCGGCGATAATGAGCCCGAGTGGTTCTGGGGAGAGTTCGCTGCGCAGGCTGCGGGCGGCATAGCCACGGGCTCTTTCGTAGATTCCGTCCCCTCTGAGCTCAAATACATCGCCAACCACTCAGGGGCCAGATACGCGCTGGTCAATGACCAGGAGCAGACCGACAAGTTCCTGGAGATATGCGACGAGTTGCCGTCCCTGCAAAAAATCATCTACTGGGATCCCAAGGGGCTGGGCAACTACGATGATCCCCGTCTGCTTAGCTTTGACACGGTAATGAAGATGGGCGCTGCCTTCGAGAAGGCCGGGCCCGGTTTATTTGAACAAAACATCTCAGCGGGGAGTCCCGACGATACGGCCTTCATCTATTACACCTCAGGCACCACGGGTTTGCCCAAAGGGGCCCTCCTGACACACAGGGCCCTGGTCAATACGGCGCGGGGATTTGTCAGCGTCTATCCGCTGGACGGTAGCGACGACCTGGTATCCAATTTCCCGGCCGCCTGGGTGGGCGACAGCTATTTTGCCACCATCCCCCATCTATTGACCGGGGCGCGTCTCAATTTCGCCGAGGAGCCTGACACAATCGCCGAGGACACACGCGAGGTCGGCCCTGATTTCGCTATCTACGGCCCCCGGCAATGGGAGAGCCTTGTCAGCGAGATACAGGTTAAGATAACCGACGCTCATCCGCTCAAGCGGTTTTTCTACCACCTGCTGATGCCGGTCGGATATAAGATGGCTGAGTTTAAATTCGATGATGTGAAGCCGGGACTATTCTGGAGAACCCTCTATCGGCTGGCCCACCTGCTGCTGCTCAGGCCGCTCAAAGATCGCCTGGGGCTGAGCAATGTAAGGTTCGCCGTGACCGGCAGCTCGGTGCTCAGCCTCGATACCTTCAAACTCATCCATGCCATGGGCATCGAGCTGAGGCAGACCTACGCCAGCACGGAGGCCGGCTTTATCTCCTCGCACACAAAGGGAGACATCGATTTCCAGAGTGTGGGACGGCCCGCATTGGGAGTCGAGGTCAGAGTATCCAGCGAGGGCGAACTGCTGGTGAGGAGCGATTGCACTTTTACCGCTTACCTGGGCGAGGCGGAAAAGACAGCGAAGATAAAGAAAGACGGCTGGGTACATACCGGCGACGCAGTAAATATCAGCGATAAAGGGCACCTTGTATTTTTGGACAGGCTGGAGCATATGGGCAGCCTGGTCAGCGGGGCCAAATACGCCCCGCAGTATATCGAGGGCAGGTTGCGCTTCAGCCCCTATATCAAGGACGCTATGGTGATCGGCGGGAAAGACAAGGCCTTCGTAGCAACAATGATCAATATCGACTTCGCCATGGTGGGCAAATGGGCCGAGCGCAACAGCATACCCTATACCACCTTCGTCGACCTTTCGCAGAAGCAGGAGGTGGCGGACTTGATCAGAAAGGACCTGCTGAGAGTCAACAGCTACCTGCCGGAGCTTTCCAGGGTAAAAAGGTATATGCTTTTGCACAAGGAGTTCGATCCCGATGAAGCAGAGCTTACCAGGACACGCAAGCTCAGGCGCGAGTTCATGGAGATGCGATATAAACCTGTTATAGATGCCATCTATGGCAATGAAGATTCGCTCAAGGTCGATGCGTCGGTAACCTATCGCGACGGAAGAAAGGGCAACGTATCCACACTGATAAGGATCTGGGACATCTGATATGTCGCAATTGCTGCAGTACACCCTGACAGGCCTGGCGGTGGGCATGATCTATGCGCTCATCGCCCTGGGTTTCGCTCTTATATGGAAATCGAGCCGTGTGGCCAACCTGGCGCTGGGGCAACTGGTGCTCATCTCGTCCTGGTTTACCTACAGCACGCTGGTGGATTTCAAGCTGCCGATCTGGGCCGGCATAATACTCACCATATTGTTTGCCATATTTCTGGGCTGGATGATCGAGCGGTTTACACTGCGCCCGATGATCGGACAGCCTATACTGTCCCTCATCGCGGTCACTTTGGGCATTGGCTACTTCCTGGAGGGCGTCGTTACCATGGCATGGCCGATAAGTATCGCCAGGCTGCCGGTCCTCTTCCCGCAGGAGCCTGTGACCATCGGTACCGCCGTCATTTCGCAGGAGTACCTGTGGGCGGCGGGAATCTCGCTCATGCTGTTCAGCCTGCTCTCGCTTTTCTTCAAGTACCACAAGATGGGCATCGCCATGCGGGCCAGCGCGGACGACCAGTTGGCCGTGCAGGCATGCGCCGTTCCCATAACCAGCATCTTCTCCATGTCCTGGATCTTTGCCTGCGTGGTGGCGGCCATCGGCGGGATACTCATATCGAGCATAGGCGGCATAACCAACGCCCTGGTCGAAACCGGTTTTAAGTCCTTCTCAGTTGTAATACTGGGTGGACTCGACTCGTTTATCGGCTGTATGGTGGCCGGCCCGATCATCGGACTGTGCGAAAACATAGGCGCAGGTTATTTGACACCGCTGCTGGGCCCCGGTATCAAGGAACTGATACCGTCCGTCATAATCATCATCGTCATGCTGATCAAGCCTTACGGCCTCTTCGGTGAAGAGAGAATTGAGAGGATATAGCTGATGAGTCTGCCCTGTGGAATACGCAACTACTCGTACAACACGGATACGGCCATTATTCGTACCAGGACGCAGTGGACTCTGTTCATACTCTTCCTGGTACTGCTGTCCACCATGCCCTTATACCTTCCGAGGTCAGGACTGGAGGTGATCAACCTGATGGGCATCACCGTCGTCTCCATTGTCGGCCTGAATATCCTGATGGGCTACTGCGGGCAGCTCTCTATCGGGCACGCAGGCTTCATGGCGGTCGGGGCATACACCACGGCGATACTGAGCAACAGCCTGGGCCTTCCCTTCCTGGCATCGTTGATTCTCTCCGGCCTTTCGGCCGGCCTGGTCGGGCTGCTGTTCGGCATGCCATCGCTGAGGGTTAAAGGATTTTACCTGGCGATCACTACTATTGCCGCCCAGTTTATCATCATATGGATACTCAACCACTGGACCGACATGACCCACGGAGCGATGGGAATGAGCGTCCCCATGGCAGAGATCGGTCCACTCAGGTTCGACAACGAGGCAAGCCAGTTCTATCTCATTATGTCGGTGGCTGCGCTGAGCGTTTTGTTCGCCACCAACCTGGCCAGGGGCCGCATCGGCCGTGCGTTCATAGCGGTGAGGGATAACGACCTGGCGGCGGAAGTGATGGGCATAAACGTCTTCGCTTACAAGCTGCTGGCCTTCTTCCTGGGATGCTTCTTCGCAGGGATTGCGGGATCGCTCTATGCCCAGTATCGCGGCAATATCACACCGGAAGATTTCACCTTCGTCCAGTCCATCCTGTATATAGGCATACTGATCATCGGCGGCCTCGGCACTGCCATCGGACCGATACTGGGAGTGATCTTTATCAGGCTGCTGGAACAACTCGTGATATATTTATCGCCCATGATCGAACAGACCTTCAGCGGCCTGCCCACCGGCTTTGCCACAGGGCTGAGCCCGCTGGTGTTCGGGCTTGCCATGATTGTTTTTCTGATCTTCGAGCCGCATGGCCTGGCGCACCGCTGGCAGTTGTTCAAGGCCTCATACAGGATGTGGCCGTTCTCATACTGATATTCAAATAATAAAATAACGTCTTAGGACTTGATTATATAACTGAAAGGAGGTTAACGTGAGAAGAAGTAGAATGACCGTACCCCTGGCCTTGCTGCTGCTTGCGGCTCTGGCCGTCTCCGTCCTGCCCGGCTGCACTCCCACCCCAACCACACCTGCCACCGAAAAGGTGATCAAGGTTGGACTGAGCGTCCCCTTTACCGGCGCAGCCGCCGAGAAAGGGGCCCCTATCGGCCAGGGCCAGCTCGACGCATTCAAGTACATCAATGATGAACTGGGCGGTGTCGAGGGATACAAGATAGAGCCGGTGTGGTATGACACCAACTATGATTCGGCCAAGGCCACTACCATCGTAAAAAAGCTCATGGATGATGGTTGTGCGTTCTTTACAGTAGTATCCTCTAAGGATATGAACGCGTCCAAGGAAGCTGCCAACAGGGCCGGCTTCCCTGGAATGGTATGCTTCAGCTCCCCGTCATTAACCCATCCCCCCAAGCATATCTACGCGCAGCTACCCGACTACGGCGATGACTGGGCTGCCTTCGCCAGGTACTACATTCAAAGCATCTGGAAGGGTGAGGGCAAACCCAAGATGGCCCTCATGCTGCTGAACAATTCCACGGGCTACGGTGTGAGAGATGCCGCCAGGGCGGCCGCCGATGAACTGGGCATCGAGATCGTGGCGATCGAGGAACATACTGCTACCACCATATCCGAGACAGACGCGCTGACCAGGATCAAGGACAAGAATCCCGATGTGATCTTCATATCCAGCACACCGGCCCCAACCGCAGTCATACTGAAGAATGCCTACGACCTCAAGATGATACCGGGGACGACCGTGGGATGCGCCCACGCCAGCTTCACCAAGGCATTGATCGACCTGGCCGGCAAAGATGTGACACAGGGTGTCTATGGCGTCTATCCCACTGTAAACTGGGGAGACGACGTGCCCGGCATGGCCAAGATGATGGAATACTGCGATAAAAGACACCCGGAGTATGCTGGCAACAACGATTACCTCATCGGCTGGGCTTCGAGCCTGATCAACGCTGAGATACTGCGCCAGGCCATCAAAGTATCGGGCGGTGACTCCCTGGTCAAGGGTGACGCCGCGGCCTGGGAACTGGCTGAGAAGAACGGTTTCATGAACGTCAAGACCTATGACGTGCAAGGGCTGCACGGCCCGGTTGATTTCTCCAATCCAGTTGACAAGCGCGGCTCAAAATCCGTGAAAATATTCCAGATTCACGACGGTCAGATGGTTTCCCAGACAGGGTGGGTGGACGCTCCCAACATCCTTTATGAGAACTTCGACTGGTTCGCAAAATAGAATAGATCGGCTTCAGCAATGTTGAAATTGAATAACATTGAGGTATCGTACCTCAATGTAGTTAAGGTGCTGCACGGCATCTCCATCTCGGTGGATGACGGCCTGGTAGTCGCCCTGCTGGGCGCCAACGGCGCCGGCAAGACTACGACGCTCAAAGCCATATCGGGGCTGCTGAGAGTCGAAGAGGGTGAGATCACAGACGGCACGATCGAGTGGGACGGCATCAGGATCGACCGCAAGAACGCTGTCGATATAGGCAAGCTTGGCATCGTGCAGGCACTGGAGGGTCGGCGCGTCTTC
>CAYVBI010000132.1:0-5811 GCA_964448985.1 uncultured Dehalococcoidales bacterium | reverse complement strand
CGGTGGTGTCGATCAGCGAGATCTGGTTCCAGGTCTCGCCGTTGTTGCGGCTGAGCGCTAATGCCGACTCGTCATTCGGTATCGGCAGAAGTGGATGAGTTGTTGCGAGACCCCAGTACCCGAAAACCTGCAGTGGGGGTCCGCCGGTAGCACCCGCGGTGCCGATGCTGGCGGTGCCGGCGATGCCGGTTTCAGTTGCCGGGTTGGCTGCGGAGGGATACCACCAGGTGGCCAGGGCGTTGTAGAGGGCGAAGGAGCCGGTGCCTACCAGGCCCAGCGAGCCGTCTACGTTCCAGCCTACCAGAGCGGCGCCGATGCCGTTATGCGATGCCTGGTTGCAGGTGCCCTGGTTGGCAGCGCCGGTGGTGGGTTTAAGCGCCGGGTACCAGCAGGGGATGGGGCAGGTGGTGGGTGAATCGGTGAACCAGGTGGGCACGGTGGCCGTGCAGGGATAGCCCCAGCGCTCGCCCGCCAGCAGTTTGCCGCTGGCATAGGTGCCGAAGTAGGCGATGCTGTAAATGGACTTATAGAGCTGGCCCGCCGTGCTCATCAGCACGTAAATGGTGGTGTCATCGATGCGGAAGATACCGTCGACTGTCCCTGCAGGAGCAGCGCCGGTAATGGGGTTGTGCGCATCGATGCTGATATAGGCCCTGCGCAGCGAGGCCGACTGACCGGAGAAGTCAGACGGGAGCTGCAGGCAGACCTTGTTGACCTGAGTGGTAAGTGGAGAAGTTGCCGGGGTCGTTGCTACCTCTACGCTTTGGTCGTAAGCTTGGTCGTAAGCCCAGCCCACGACGTTGTTGGTGCTGGACAGATCACGCAGCGCGACGTTGAACCACGTGCCTGCAAAGCCTGCAGCGACGGAGGTGTAGACCAGCGCAACCGAGGAGTCGCCGCTGTAAGTGGGCGAGAACTTGAGTGCCCAGAAGCGGTTGGCTGCCGGTGACAGTGCAACGGTCTGAAGGGTCCAGCCGGAGAAGCCGCTGGACTGCCTGACCCAGAACTGGTTGCCGTCGGTGACGAAGCCGATGTCGCGCTTTCCACCGTAATCGATGGAGACGTCGATATCGGCGATGCGGCCGGCGAAGCCGGCGGTTGCGCCGCCGTCAAAGGCCAGGTCCCAGTTGGAGCCACCATCGGTGGACACCCAGATGCGGTTGGGGCCGGCCGTTAGGCCAGCATCAGTGGAGCCGCCGTTGGTGTCTGATACCACGGCGACGAACTTGGGATCATCGGGAGCTACGGCTACCCAATAAAGGTTGGACAGGCCGAATCCCGCGGTTGTGAACAGCGCGTTGAACTTGGCAAGGCTGTTCGAGATGCCGCTGTTGGTGGTAACGAATAGCACGTTGGATATGGCTATTGTTCCATTGGGATAAAGGGCGCCTAAACCTGCCCCTGCGGCAGATGTGGCGGAGATGTTGATGCCGGCGCGGCCGATGGTGTAAATGGTCATGCCGTCATTGGCGACGGCCATGTCGACGATCTCATTGCCCAAACCGGTCTGATCGTATCCGCGAACCGGAGTCGGATCCTGCCAGTGGATGTTGAGAATGTCATTCTTGCCTTCGATAGCGCCGGGAGTGGTGACGGTGTCCCACTTCATGATGCCCGGGTCCGCAGACACCGCTGACGGCGCTGCGATATTGACCGGTACCACGAAGGAGGCAACCATCAATAAAATAAGTAAACCGGAACATAGATGCCTATACATGAACTCCTCCTTGGCCTATTTTATACTACCGCTTATATCGGCTATACGGAAGCTATTTCGGTGGCCGGAACGGCCAGGCCGTGTCCCGCCAGCAATACTTTGTCGCCCAGTATTTGCTCAGCTCTGCCGTCTGCCACGATCCTTCCTTGGTCAAGAATGATAATCCTGTTACACAGGCATGAAACCAGGTCAAGATCGTGAGAGGCTACAATCTTTGTTACTGAAAGACTGCGCAACAGCTCGGTAAAAGCCCATTTGCCCCTCGGATCGAGGCTGCTGGTAGGTTCGTCGAGGGCAAGTATCTCGGGATCCAGGGACAGCACAGTTGCGATGGCCACCCGCTTTTTCTCCCCGATGCTGAGATGATGGGATGACCTTTTCTCATAACCTCGCATGCCCACTTTTTGCAGGGCCTGCTTGACCCTGCGGTCGACTTCTTCCTGTGTAAATCCCATATTGACAGGCCCGAATGACACGTCCTCATAAACATTCAAGGAAAAAAGCTGATCTTCAGGGTCCTGGAAGACCATGCCCACCTTTTTCCTTATCTCCCTGATATTCTTATCAACCACCTGTAATCCCTGAATGCTTATCGCAGTACTTCCTCTCAGAATTCCATTCAAATGCAACAACAGCGTGGATTTACCGGCTCCATTAGGCCCGATCAAAGCCACGCTTTCTCCACAATGTACTGTCAGGTCTATGTCCTTCAGGCCGCACTGGCCGTCGGGATAAACATAAGATAGTCCTTTGATTTCAATAGCTTTATCAACCGACATAACTTACCACCACATAATTGCCGGGCAAACCAGCAGCAAGCATAACGACAATGCGAAATAAGCGTCGGGCAAACGGAACCTGAGCTGGTTTACCACAACGATCTCACCGTTATAGCCCCGTGATAACATGGCGGCATAAATCCTCTCCGCGCGTTCATAGCTGCGTATAAAGAGCATGCCGATCATATTGCCCATCGTTTTAAAAATATTTCCGCGATTTAAGCCGAAATTTCGGCTATCCCTTGCCATCTGCATACGCATCGCCTGGTCGGCGAGCACGAACATGTAACGGTACATAAACGAAGTAATCTGTACAAATACCCGAGGGACTTTCAGTCTGTACATGCCATGTAAGAGCTCTTCAAACTTTGTAGATGATGACAACACGATCAGGCAAAGGATACACAGCCAGGACTTAGCTATGACATTTGCCAGCACTGCCAGTCCCTCATAGGTAACGGTTATATGCCAGGCGCCGATATCATAGCTGGCAGCCATCTCACCCTGTTTAAAAAAGGGCACAAAAATGGCAATCATTATGACAAACGGGAAGATGACCAGCGACCTTTTCAGCACATATTTTAGCGGCAGCCTGGAGAGCAATATCAGTCCCAGTATTATCAGCAGGTATATTGCAAATGCCCTCCATGTCCCGGCCGGCGTCAGTACCACAGCCAGGATAAATGCAAGGCTGCAGAGCAGCTTGGTGCGCGGATCAAGGCGGTGCACAAAGCTGTCGAGGCCGCTGTACTCGTCGATAAAACTATGCTTCATGCTTAGACTTCAATAAACTTGCCAGGCCGAATGCGAAGCCGAAAAGTATGAGCGTACCCAATATGCCGGCGATTATCGTGGCGGTCGCCTCGTTGGTAATACCGGGGAAAGAATAATCGGGTACCACTGCAAAAGCGGGTTCAACGGCCTTATCGACGAACTCATGGTCCTCGGCAAACCTGTCCAATCCGTCGGGGAATTTAGAGGCTATAGGGGATATAATGGCTAAAAGAAGCGCAACTGACAGTCCGATAATCCACCATTTCGATTTCATAATATCAGTCCTCCTAAGCAACCTGAAGTTTCAAGAGATCCGCCCGCGTAGCCATGATCAGGCTGAGGACAGCTACAGTGATCAGCCCTTCGCCGACGCCGATCAACATATGCACGCCGCCCATGGCGGGTATGGCTATCACCCAGGGAGATGTGCCGGACAGGGACAGCTCCGCGGCGCAGGCCAGTGAAGCCAGTACCACGGAGAACCACGCCCCTACGCCAGCTCCGGCAAGCGTGCCGGCTTTGCTGTTTTTGAATAATGCGTCTATACCTTTATATATATAGTAACTGCTGAATGCGGCGATCAATCCCATGTTAGTGATATTGGCGCCCAATGCCAGCAGCCCACCATCCTGGAAGACCAGCGATTGTACGACAAGCACGCTGCTTAATATCAGCACGGTGGCCCATGGCCCCAGCAGTATCGCCGCGAGGGCCGCACCGACGAAGTGGCCGGAGGTCCCTCCCGCCACCGGAAAATTCAACATCTGAGCCGCGAATATGAAAGC
Organism: uncultured Dehalococcoidales bacterium; assembly: GCA_964448985.1. Classification (GTDB taxonomy): domain Bacteria; phylum Chloroflexota; class Dehalococcoidia; order GIF9; family UBA5629; genus CAIMUM01. Next base: position 1,756 of record CAYVBI010000132.1, on the reverse strand, counting down.
CGCCAGCACCCCCATCATGGGAACCTGTTTTTCTCCCATTCTCTTGTTTGTTTCTTTTACAGCCACAGCTATCGCTGCAACCGCAATTACTCCCGTTGCCGCTGCGACAGGCGCACTGAGGAAACCGTCCGGTATATGCATGCTAACCTCCCAATTTTTTTGTCGGTTTATCACGAGTTAATAGCTTTATACCTGACATTTCGGGCACAGCCCGAAAATGGCCAGGTGTCTCACGTCGGCTTTAAACTTGTGTTTTGCCAGCAGGGATGCTGCCAGCGGCTGCAGGTCAGCTTCAGGCAACTCGATCGTATTTCCACATTTATTGCAGATGAGATGATGGTGTTTGCTGTGTTCCCTGGCGTGGTAACGTGAAATTCCATCGCCAATCTCTATCTCCGCAGCCAGACCCAGCTCTTTCAGCAGCTCCAAAGTGCGATAGACCGTGGATATATTGGCATAGGGATATTTCTCTTTGAGCTTGGCGAATATCTCTTCGGCGCTGATATGAGCTTCTACGCTGTGCAGGGCGTCCACAACCATTATGCGCTGAGGAGTAAGCCTGTAACCTTTTTTCTGTAACGTCTCAATGCAACTCATCAGGCACTATTATTACACATAATAATAGCAATTGCAACTGGTTGCATTTACTACTGGTCGCCGGTCAGGCGAGCTTATCTTTGCTATCCAGCATAATGGTGACGGGGCCGTCGTTAACAATGCTGACCAGCATATGTGCCCCAAATATGCCGGTTTGAACTTTTACGCCCATGTCCGAGACACGCCTGACGAAATAGTTGTAGAGCGTTTCCGCCATCTCCGGCGGCGCGGCCGCGGTGAAGCTGGGACGGCGGCCTTTCCTGGCATCGGCCAGCAGCGTAAACTGGCTTATCACCAGCAATTCTGCTTTTATCTGCAGCGCAGACAGGTTGAATTTACTATTGTCATCGCTGAATACCCTGAGATTAATAATTTTTTCAGCCAGGTAATCGGCATCCTTCTCCCCATCATCCCCGGCCACGCCAAGCAGTATAAGAAAACCCTGCCCTATTTGCCCGGTTACCCTGTCGTCAACCGTAACCGCTGCGCGGGTTACCCGCTGTAAAAGTGCTTTCAAATCGTACCTGCCTTCATTACAATCCTCACTATTTTAATAAATACTTGAACCGATAACAACGAGGGATCCCTGATATCTCAGATCTGACATCAGCGGACCCTTTTATCAACGGTATTGTATATCTCATATGTACATTTTTGTAATTGACACTACAGGGGTTTGGCGTTACAATCAATCCTAACTGAGCGACGATGCTCAGGAGGGTTCCCATGAAAGAGATGCAAATCGACAGTATACGTGTCAGCCTGATGAATTATCAGCATGTGGTTATACTCAAAGAAAGGCAGACAGACCGCTATTTACCGATCTGGATAGGCCCGGCAGAGGCTGATGCCATATCAATGAAGTTACAGAACGTGGATGTTTCACGCCCTATGACGCATGATCTGTTGAAAAACACCTTCTTTGCTCTTAAATCGTTGTCCGGGACCAGCATCTCAAGGATCGTGGTTAATGACCTGCGCTCCGATACTTTTTATGCACAGATAGTGTTCGAATTCACCGAAGGTCCCCCGGTTGTTGAGCTTGAGGCGCGGTCCGGCCGCAGCCGATTACAGGACCTGGACAGGGACGCCAAACTATCATTGGTATGGCAGGGCCATGAATTTAAATCCACTATTGTGAACAGGTGGCAGGACGGAA
>CAYVBI010000131.1:0-5827 GCA_964448985.1 uncultured Dehalococcoidales bacterium | reverse complement strand
TTAGGGCTGACCGCATGATAAACACCGCTTATTCCACGCTTTACAAGGCTCCAGAAGCCCTCGATGTTATTGGTGTGAGCATCTCCAACAACGTACTCGCCAGCCCCGTGATTGCACCGTTTATGCGTAAATCCATTGGCATCAATTGTGTCATAGATAGGATACTCGTCCGTATAAACGGTGGTTTTCTTAGCGACATTCTCATTGATAAGGGGCATAACAGTAGAGCGTTTTGTATTGGCAACAATATTGGTAGTGATTTTGCCTTGTCTTTGAGCGATGCCGATCACCGCCGTTTTACCTTCGGCCCCACGCCCACGCTTTCCATGATGTTTGCCGCCGATGTAGGTTTCATCAACTTCGACTTCATTCGTGAGTATTCCCTCATTCTCATCAAGAAGTTTGCGGATTTGCTTAAACATACGCCACGCTGTCTTATAAGTTACACCAGTTTTCCTTTGGAGTGCTTTAGCAGAGTAGCCAGTACGAGTGTTGGATATTTCAAAAATAGATTCAAACCATACTTTCAAAGGTGTTGGGGATTTATGGAAAATAGTGTTAGCAAGTGGGGAGACCTGGTATCTGCAAATATCACAGGCATATACAGGACGTTTGTGAAGCTTGGCAAATTTGGTGACTTTCTTACATACAGGACATTCAATTCCATCTGGATAAAGATGGTTTACCAACCATTCAAAGCAAGCATCATTATCTGGAAATCTCTTGTTAAAATCTTTGTTGGTAAACTTCAATTGCATGTTCTTTTTCATGGCTTATATCCCTCACTTACTTATAATATATCATACATACAGCGTGATGTCAAGGGATAGTTACCAAAATTAATTATATTCTAATACACCTGTGGTGATAATGCTCATTGCCTGGCAGTGGATCCTTCAACTGCAAAACAATGAGCGGGAATAGCGGTATATCCATACTTGTTAAGACATACATTTGCTACGTTATGGTTGAAAAATCAATAGTCGGATGCTACAGAGGCTATTTGGACATACAACATTGATAATGACGAATAGATACTATCAGGCAGTGGGGTGCTATGACGCAGTGGAGGCTCATAAGAAGTTTAGTCCAGTGGATGGGATGATATGATAAAATGAAGATTATTGGGCTATTAGATTGAATATACACAGTTGTTGAATATATGTATGACATAGCTGGCAAGTATATTTTCTGCTTTCATGATGATCCAAAAATCGATGCAGAAGCGTCTCTATTACTTGTTGTATTGGAGACCTATATTAACGGTGCAATAATCCAGCTAAATAGGCTTAATAGAACCCGCAAGACAATAGACTACAACTTAAAGGAATTAATAAGCAGCAGATCAATTGGACGCATAAAGAAGGATTTCAATTTAACTAGACTTCATTGCGATTATCATTTCTATTTCATTTGTATTGGGCAAATTCATAAGTTAATAGAGACTATTGGGGAAGTTCTTGAAGATCAGGGTATAAAGAAAGTGTTAGCCAAATTTGATCGTGAATTCCCGATTGAAATCAGGGACCATCTGGAACATATTCATGAAAGAGCTCAAGGCAAAAAATACAAAAAGGATATAGGGCATATAAGTGACTTTGGTAATTTTGTCGGAAATGGATTCACATTTGCAGGTAAGTCATATACGGTTGACGCAAAAAGTCTAACTAACCTCAAATTAATATACAAAGAACTCATTAATGTTATAACTACAAATTATGCTAGTAAGGATTCTAATTTCATTTGGCGAGAACAGAGTGATGAATTTTATGCCAAGCTGAGAAAGAAAATGAAGAGGGAAGGTATAATATAAATTCTGCAATACTGAAGCTGCTGGGCTCTGCAATAAGTGAATAGAATGGCATTAGAGGCACATAAGAGGTTTAGCTAGTTGGATGGATTGAGGTAAGAAAGGTTTAAAGATTGGTTCTTTTTGGTGAAATACATCGGTTATTAAAGGTATATTTGAAGATGAAATAAGGAAGGTGATGGATTGGGCGTAGGAATAGGGTAGGGGTTAGAAATCGTTGTTATTAATGAGGGAATTTGTCAACAATACTCAACAAGGACATTGTCATAGACTCTGATTTCCGCTTAATATGTTGTCATCAAGTAATTTATTAAGTAATTCATTGTGAGAACTAGTAGGAATAATATCTAGAAATTTCCTGATTGATTTTCTAAGTATGGTTCTAGCATCGAAGATCGTCTGTATATGCATATCTAGCTCAGTTCTTGTTTTTATTGTGGATAAAATATCGTTGCCGTGAACCAATCCGCTCCTTATACGATAAGCTTTTCTAATCGTGTCAAAGATTTGCCGCCGTTCTGATTTGGTGTCTGCTAATAAATATGCTGCCCTTAATGATAATTTGTAAGCAATTTCTTGGTTGTCTTTCAGATAAAGTGATTCAAGTCCAATTAATATATCCACAGGTGCATGCATTAGTCCCATCTCGTATGACTTACCTAATCGTACCAAAGCTTCATTGATTCTCATATTATTATCGTAATCAAGCGAATTGAGTTTATTAAAGAGTTGTAAAAAACCATCTATTTCCTTCTTTAATAACCTGTACTTATTTGGTTTATTAAGACCAACAACATCGTACAATTCAGTGCCCTCGCAGCTGATAATAAATTTATCATATTTGAAATAATATGTAGCTCCGAGGTTAACGCTATCCTCTTTGTATAATTGGAGTGCTTTAATTACATTAAGCAAGCAGGATTCGTCATCGTGGCATCTAATAATTAATTTCCAATGGCCTGACTTGTCTGAGTTTGATTTAGGTTCAATAATTCTAAGTTCAGTTTCAGTTGGTTGTGTAATTACGCATTCTTGAGTCAGGTTAATAGGGAATATACTTGTATGGAAGTTCAGTATGGGAGAGATACAATAATCCCAGTTGGTCACAATTTCGTCGGTCATTTGCGTTTCTCCATCTACCACAGCCTGTTTAACGTCACGATTATACACCTGCATATTTCGGAATGGAATATGCCGAATGGAGCATACAAATTCGTAAATTCTGTAAAAGTCATTCCCGATATCCGCGATAGTGAATTTCCCTAAATTATTCACCGAGCTATCTTCTAATCAGCATCATTATATTGCTTTGCTTCATCGGGACTAACATCATTAACCTGCCCCGTGTCTTCATCTGTAGCGATATCTTGTTTGCTATTTTTCCAATAACGATACTTCTCGAGAATTTCTTTGGTAGTATGAGATATTATAAATTCTTTTCCAGGGTTAAAAGGATCAAATCCTCTGCCAGTATTTGGGTCAACATAAGCCAGCCTTTTAGCATCATCGCGAAGTCTGATGGAACCAGTTGCTTTAACTACGCAAACCGTATGGTGATCTTGAAACTTACCCTTACCTGAAAATGATGGGTGCTCATGACCAAGATGATTAAAGATAATCTTTGCCTCATATGGAAGCAAGCTGGTCTCTTCCGTCAATTCTCTTAATGCGGCAACAAATCTGCTTTCGCCTTTGTTAGCTCCACCTCCAGGCAACATGAATTTGCCACGATTTCCCGCAACAACTAAAATACCTTGGCTTGTTTCAAATATCACCGTGCCTCTTCTTCTATATTTCACATCACTCACGATCTTACCCTCCGATGTTAATTGTACAATTTATCATATTAATTTTGTACAGCTATTGATAAGATTGAGGTAGAGGTTAATATAGGTAGGCCATATATTGTATAAACGTTGATATTGTTAACCTTGGTTAAGTTGTTAAATATATATCAGGTTTAGGCCAGGATGGTTTAAGGATTGGTTCTTTTACGGTTTGACTCGAAAACCACCAAGCATATTATCTTACTACTCAAGCTTTTGGGCGAAGAAATTGTACTTTGCCTGACCAGATGATATTTGGCAGTGTTCAGTCGTAACCAGAGTTCCTTTTGTGCTTACTATCACCTCTTCTGGGTTCTCAATAGGTTTCCACGACTGGTCTCGTTTCATAGGGATATCGCCGATGTTGAAGTAGGTCGGCAGGAACTCATCTTTGATTCGATCAAGTATTCCCCTGCACTCGGATGGGGCCATGTAGCCAAGCCATGCCTTGCGGCTAACCGTGTATTCAATAGTCAGGGAATCAACAGGCCGCCATATATCCTTGCCAACCAATAACTGTATATTTTCTTGCATCGGGAGAAGAACATGGGTTTTACCGCATGTACGGTCTAATTCGAGTGCATTCCACTTCCGCTCGAAGGTCTCACAAGGAAGAAGGCGAGTTTTTCCATTATCGGTCGATAGAATCCAAAGGTGCGGGTTTTCAGGAAACGTATCACCAGCTTCCAAATAACACTTTAGCGAGAGCCGCATTTCAGGTAGGAGATCAATCCATAACAGAGGGAGACGTATATCAAGTGACCAGTTTCGTGAGCGAGCATCGTGTATACTGCACAAATCGATGCCGATGTTACGAGCATAATTTATGGCGGGCTTTGTGAATCCAGCATTGCAGATAAGGACACCTTTCGACGCGCGAACATCCTTTACTACTTCCGCAAACGACTCAACAATATTAACGCCAACTGGTTGGGTGTAGTCTTTTGCTTGGACAATGATGAGCACATTGTGACTTGCCACTTTTGCGCGTATTGAGACGTCGATCTGCCGCTCTAGTTGTGAGTTAAATCCCCTGATCTTGTCATTGTGAATTACCTGCGCTCTCGGCTCGAGTTCCGAATAAATCTGTCTCACAAGCTTCTCAAATTCAGTCCCTTTTGCCATATTGTCCTGCCCACAATATTTATATCATTTCTAAGGTTATTCCACGCATGCGAGTGATGTGATGATCCAGAATGGAGAATTGTCGCCTATCACAGCAAAGTAGATTGAGTAAATTGAAAAACCGCTGAGGGCTATTATTGTGTATATAGCGAGTACTTTCATCATCGTAGCCAATTATAATATAAACACCTGTTAACGGCCCTACGTGTTTAATTGGCTCCAGCCGGTATCTTCTTCTCGGTCAAAAATAAACGGTAGTCTTCGCTGGATATCTTTTTTCCTAACTCCGGATAGGGTTGCACGTGTGAGGTGAATTCATATTGCTTATAAGTATTTATTCCGGGCTGGTCTGTCGGGCCCGGCTCGATCAGCACGATTCTTGAGGACAACCCGTTTTCGCTGATCAGCAAGATACTTCTCACTCTGCCCTCCCAGAAGCAGGTTGCTCCTTTAGGGCACCGGCTGTCCTCCTGGATTCCCTCAAACTGTAAAGTAATCCCTTCACCTTTTAATTCAGCGATCTGGCCCGGGGCCAGGGAGAATTCCTTATCAAGGGAGGCCTGGATGCTACCTTCACTACTCTGACATCCAACCGTGATTATCAATATGAGCAGAACACTGAGTGGCAAGATATGCTTGAGCATTTGATAATAGTCTAAATCCCCTCCCACGGATCTGCAAGCTGCCGGTATGCATCTATGATATAATCCGCGTTGATAAGGTGGGGCACTGGATATGGCAGAGGATGCTGTAGTTATATGCAATAAGGAGATGAGTGGTTATGCTTAGCTTGCAGGCAAGGGTACTCGAAGTATATTTTCGGCTTCAACATGCTTTCGCACCCAAGACTAATGAGACCGATTTGCAGAAGGAACGTATCGAGCTGGACAAGCTGGGCGGCATGTTCAAGTTGCCCAAAGGAGTTGCAGTTGAAAAAGTGTTGGCCGGCGGCGTCCCGGCTGAATGGCTGATACCTCCCGGCATACCCGAAGGCAGGGTGGTCCTTTACCTTCACGGCGGGTCCTATACATGCGGGTCGTGTAATTCCCACCGCTCTATGGTCTCC
>CAYVBI010000130.1:0-5828 GCA_964448985.1 uncultured Dehalococcoidales bacterium | reverse complement strand
GACCTCCTTGCCTATGCGGCGGGCCTTCTCTTTGGCCATCTGGTCACCGGCGGTCTCGCTCATGGCCTGTACGTGGATGAGTTGCTTGTCGATAATGTGCATGCCCAGGAAGTGCAGCACGATGGTGGGCTGGAGGAAGGCGTAGGAGGTCCAGCCGCGCGTGGCGTAGGGCACGATGATGGCGGCGGGCTTGCCTATCATCTTCGAGGGACGGCTGGACAATATGAAGAGGCGGTCGATGAACTGCTTGACTATGGCCTCCACCTCCAGTATATAGCAGGGCGCGCCCAGCACCACGCCGTCGAATTCGTACATCATGTTGAGCAGGTAATCATGGCCGTCCCTTTCCTTGTGCTTGCAGTCCTTATCCAGGAACATGCAGACGGCATCGCCCTCGCAGGGAAATATATCGTAGTTGGTCCACCTGACGATGTCGACCTCTGCACCCTCCTCCTGCGCGGCCATCAGCGCCTCCTTGACTAATATCTCCGTATTGCCGAGCTTGCGGCAGCTACCTACGATGCCCAGTATCTTCATGCCTGTTACCTCCTGATATTGTCGAATCTGCCAATGATAGCGGGCGGGTTTAAAAACACGCCGCTACAAATTAACTAAACGTAGGGGCGTACCTTCAGGTGCGCCCGTCTTCTAAGGTACCAGTTTGAAGAGCGGGCGGGCAACCTCGCCCGAGGAGTACCTGTCCCCGGCGAAGATGGCCGACCCCTCCATGCGCACCTTCCTGCCCATGATATCCATGGTAGCCTCCTCCGGCTTGAGGCCGGTGATGTTGCCCATGACCCAGGGCCCGTCGTCCAGTTCCACGATCGCCACGATATAAGGTACCTCGGACTCGCGGCCCTCGGCGGCCACATAATTGACGGTGAAGGTCTGGATGCTGCCGGCGCCCTTCAATTCAAGGGCATCTAAATCCTGGCCCCCGCATTTGGCGCAGACCAGCCTCGGCTGCGCCGATAGCTCCCCGCAGCCGTTGCATTTCAGCCCGCTTATCCTGCCCTGCTTGAGATTTTCGTTGTATTCTTTGAACGTGAGTTTAGCTTCCATTTTCTGCTCCGTTACCTTTTAATTACCAGCCGCGCCTGAGTATCATATTGCACAGCGTGCCGCCGTCGCCACCCAGAGTATCGGTCATTCCAACCTTTACTCCCTCCACCTGTCGTTCGCCGCACTCGCCGCGCAATTGCCTCACGATCTCGAAGGCCTGCGCTGCGCCCGTGGCGCCCACTGGATGGCCCTTGGATTTGAGGCCGCCCGAGGGGTTAACGGCTATTTTTCCTCCGATTTTGGTCTCGCCCTTTTCCACCGCCAGGCCGGCCGTGCCGTAGGGGAAGAAGCCCAGCCCCTCCAGTGCGATCAGCGCGGCGATGCTGAAGCAATCGTGCAGCTCGACCACGCCGATGTCACGCGGTCCCAGGCCCGACATTTTGTACGACTGCTGCGCTGCCAGCTCCCGCGACCTTATGCGCGGGAGGAATTCCTTCTGGCTGAGCAGGCTTCCTGCCGAGGCCTGCCCCACCCCGGCTATCAGCACCGGCTTTTTGGTGAGCTTCCTGGCCGCCTCTTCCGAGGCTATTATTACGGCGGCCGCCCCGTCCGTGAAGGGGCAGCAGTCGGCCAGCTGCAGAGGCGAGGCTATCACGGGGCTTTTCCTCGCGTCCTCCAGCGTCAACTCCTTCTGGAACTGCGCCCTCGGATTGCGCGCGCCGTAATAGTGGGAGTTGATGGAGACCTGGTAAAGCTGGTTTTTGAGTGTTTCCAGCGGTATCTTATATCTGCTTGCGTAGAGGTGTGCGAGCATGGCGAAGACGCCGGGGAATGTCACCCCGGCAGCATACTCGTAGCGGCTGTCGCTGGACATGGCAAAGGTGCGCGTGGCCAGCGGGGTGCCCATCTTGGTAGCGCACTCCGCGCCGCCGGCCAGGACGATGTCGTACTGTCCCGAGGCCACCCAGATAAAGGCGTCGCGGATGGCAGCCGAGGCCGAGGCGCAGGCGTTCTCGTAGCGGTTGGCCGGTATACCGGCCAGGCCCAGGTAGTCTGCTGTAAAGGCCTGCAGCTGGGCCTGTCCCTCCTCGAAATCGCCCAGGTAATTGCCCATGAAAAGGGCCTGCACCTGCCGGGGCCTGATGCCGGACTCGTTGATGGCCTCCATGGCAGCCTCGCCGAAAAGCTCTATGGCTGTCCTGGGTTGCTTCCCGGTAAACCTGGTCATGCCGGCGCCGGCAATCACCACCTTTCGCATATGAAACCTCCTGATTTTAGTGCCCGGCCCGTCCGGATGTATGGGTGGCCCCTTAATGTGCTATTATTATAGTATATGGACGCAACCGCCCGCACGCGCTTGAGACGCACCCGCATATAAACCATCTAAGGAGACCACCTTGAACCCCAAATTCCGAGAAGACATCAGAAATATTGCTATTATTGCGCATGTCGACCATGGCAAGACCAGCCTGGTGGATGCCCTGCTCAAGCAGAGCAAGGTATTCCGCGAGAACCAGCAGATGGGCGAACTGATAATGGACCGCAACGCGCTGGAACGCGAGAAGGGCATCACCATCCTGGCCAAGAACACCGCCGTGATGTTCCGCGGAGTCAAGATCAATATCATCGATACGCCCGGCCACGCCGATTTCAGCGGTGAGGTCGAGCGCGTGGTCAATATGGCGGACGGATGCCTGCTGCTGGTTGACTCGGTGGAGGGGCCTATGCCCCAGACCCGCTTCGTGCTGCGGCAGGCCTTTGAGAAAGGTCTCAAGCCCATCGTGGTCATCAACAAGATAGACCGCGAGAACGCGCGCATAGCTGAGGTGGTCAGTCTCACGCAGGACCTTTTCCTGGAGATAGCCACCGACGCCGGCCAGCTCGATTTTCCTGTGCTGTATGCCAGCGCTCGCAATGGTACCTGTACAGTCGATCCGGCAGTGGAAGGCACCGACATGGTGCCGCTTTTCGAGGCCATAATCAAACAGGTGCCCCCGCCGGTCATCGATGACGGCCCCTTCCAGATGCTGGTCTCCAACCTTGATTACGACAGCTACAAGGGGCGCTACGCCATCGGCAGGGTGCACCGCGGCAATGTCAAGCCAAAAGATATACTGGCGGTTATTGGCGCCGACGGCGCGCCGCACAAATACGAAATAGACGACGTCTTCACTTTCATGGGGCTTACCCGCTTGCCGGTGGAAGTAGCCTCGGCCGGCGAGATAATCTCTATTACCGGCCTCGATGAGGTCAGCATCGGCGATACCGTTGTCGACCCGGAGCACCCCGAGGCTTTACCGCGCATCGAGATCGGCGAGCCTACGGTGAAGATGACCATCGGCGTCAACGCTTCCCCCTTCGCCGGGCGCGAAGGCAAGTACTGCACTTCGCGGCAGTTGCGCGAGCGTCTCTACCGCGAGCTGGAAGTCAATATCAGCCTGCGCGTTGAGGATACCGACAGCCCCGACCTCTTCCTGGTATCGGGCAGGGGTGAGCTTCATTTAGCCATACTGGTGGAAACTATGCGTCGACAGGATTACGAGTTCGAAATATCTCGTCCCGAGGCCATTACCCGTGAGATCGGAGGTAAACTGCACGAGCCGGTGGAACAGCTCACGCTGGATACGCGCGAAGACTACATCGGAGTAATAACAGAGATGCTGGCCAATAGGCTGGGCAGGATGACCAATATGCATAACGACGGGCGAGGCAACCTGCGCATGGAGTATCGCATTCCAACCCGCGGCCTTATCGGCTTCCGCAGCGCCTACTTAACGGCCACCCGCGGCGAAGGAGTTATGAACACGCTGTTTTTAAGCTATGAACCCTATGCAGGGGAGATAGCCTCCACCCGTAGCGGCGCGCTGGTGGCTGCCGAGGATGGGGTGTCAGTGACCTACGGGCTGAACAACGCACAGGAGCGCGGCATCACATTCATCGATCCCGGCACACCGGTTTACGAGGGAATGGTTGTAGGTATGAATTCACGCCCCACCGACCTGGCCGTCAACATATGTAAGGAGAAGAAGCAGACCAATATCAGGGCATCCACAGCCGATATCGCGGTCAGGCTGACCCCGCCGCTTAAAATGAGCCTGGAGGAATCGATGGACTTCATCAATTCCGACGAGCTGGTGGAGGTTACACCGAAAAATATCCGCCTGCGCAAGCGGCTGCTGACCATGAACGAGCGCTTCCGCGCCAAGAAGGCGTCGGAACGTGCAGAATAGGTATTACCCTGATTTATTCCACGGGATACGTCACTTCCACCAGTTGGGGAACATGGCCAATTTCTGAGCCGAATCATGGCCGAAAAGGACGCTGGCGTTGTACATTTCGGCTATACGCCTGATTTTTTCAACGCTCTTGACGTAATCATCGAGATTGATGGCGGCGCCCGGCAGCTTGACCGGCGGGCCGTAACTCTCGGCGGTGTAAACAGCGTCGCTGGCTATAATCAGGTCGCCGGTCTTCTCAGTCTCGATCCGGGCGCCCATCTCACCCGGGGCATGTCCGGGTAGAAACAGGAGGTGCACACCGGGCAACAGGTCGTAATCCCCGTCGATGACCATCCAGTTCAGGTCTGAGAACTGAAAATCGGTGCCCAGATAACCTGCATAGGCCAGGTCGTTGCGATTGGTATAGACCGCCGACATAGCAACATGCGCCTCGGCTTTCTGAACCACTATTTTGGCCTTGGCGCCCCTGAACGAGGCGAGTCCTCCTGCATGATCGTAGTGGAGATGTGACATCACGACATAATCGATATCCTGCGGCGCCACACCCACCTTTTTCAGTTGATCAACCATGAAACTGGGTCTGACATACGGCAGGAATTCGTTCAACAATCCCCAGGTCTGCTTGTAATCGGGGCTGCAGCCGGTGTCGAACAGGATTTTGGCTCCCGAGGCCGTTTCGATATAAAAGCCGGGTATGGGGAATACGAACGGCTCCGAGGGTTTGTCCGCGAAAAACAGGTTCGTCAGACCCTGCTCCTCGCCGTAATCCAGACAGGTGACCTTGCAATATGATGATACTTTGCCCATCCTGTACCTCCTTAATTCTTGAAACGTTCGACGATGTAGGCGACGATATCCTTTGTTGATGTGCCGGGACCAAAGACCCCCTCGACCCCGATTTTCTTGAGCTTCGGTATATCCTCATCGGGAATGATGCCGCCGCATATGAAGAGGCTGTCTTTCTTCCCCTTCCTGGCAAGGCCTTTAATGATCTCGGGAAAAAGCTCCATATGTGCCCCGGAGAGAGAGCTCAGTCCGACGACATCGACATCTTCCTGGATGGCAGTGGTAACAATCATTTCCGGGGTCTGGCGGATGCCCGTGTAGATCACCTCCATGCCGGCATCCCTCAACGCGCGCGCCACCACTTTGGCGCCGCGGTCGTGGCCGTCCAGACCTAACTTAGCTACCAGTACACGTATCTTCTTCATTTTCTCCATGATGAATCCTATTTTTTAATACAGAGCTTAACCAGGCCGGCTATGTTGTCCAGCTTATCCAGGTTGGATATGGCGTTTTTAAGCTCGGCCGCCTGTTTTTTCGACAGGGTGCGGGTAGCCTGCTCCTCGAAATTAGAGATCACGCGCTCGTCGTTCATGACCTCGAGGTCTTCCATCTTCTCACGGATGACCTTGCCGTCCTTGAGTGTGACGGTTATCTCGCACCCCTGCTTCTTGGGATAGGCGCCTGAAATGGAATCGTCAACATCCACGGTAGCGAGCGCAGTCAGCTTATTTACACGGGGATCTGAGAAATTTTCGTAATTGGACTGAGTCAGCTCCTTGAAAACGAAAACGGCGGCCACCG
>CAYVBI010000129.1:0-5891 GCA_964448985.1 uncultured Dehalococcoidales bacterium | reverse complement strand
CTCATCGGCGTAAACTTTTATTTTTTTACCCTGCTCTGCTGCGGCCTTGATGATGCCCAGCGCAGTGCCGTACTCCACACCCGTGGCCAGTTGCCCGGTATTGCAGTGTGTAAGGACTGTGCACTTATCGCCGATGAGTGATGATCCTAAACGGCTCAGGTCCGCCATTGCCCTGGCCTGCTGTCTGTGGATGAGACGGGCCGTCCTGAGCAGCGCATCCCTGGCCGGCCCTGAAGAGCCTGCCATGGAAATCGCCTGTCTCATCCTGTTAATGGTCCAGAAGAGGTTGACCGCCGTGGGTCTGGAAGCTGCGAAATCCTCCAGTAGGCGATCGAGTTCGTTGTTAAATGCTTTTATCGATGATGCCTTGATCGACTGCGCCCCCAGCGCTATACCGTAGCCCGCGGCGATGCCGATGGCCGGGGCGCCGCGCACCTGTAACGTCTTTATAGCGTGAATAACCTCCCTGTAGTCGGAGATCTCGAGATATATCTCCTGCTGCGGCAGCGCGGTCTGGTCAAGCAATCTGAGCTTGCCACCCGACCATTGTATCGGTTTCATTGTCATCGACATTGGTATACTGAGAAGTCCATGTGAATAAATAAAGGGCAGGCTTTTGAGCGCTGCCCTTTATTATAGCATCCTGAAATAATTTACTTGGACGGTGCCGCGCCGCCTTTGGCCTTGTTACGGCGACGTATGACAAATATTACTACCAGCGCTATGATCCAGACCGGTGAGAATACCAGAAGCCAGATCAATATGCTGAGCAGCACTTTCCCGAAGGCGATTAATCCGTCCACTGCGCCTTTAAAAACACCGGAGATGTCCCAGGTGCTTTCGCCGATGGGCACGGACTTGGTCAGGGTGACCTCGATCAGTGATGTGTCGGAGGTCCTTTCCAGGTACTGCATGCGGCCCTTGATCCTCTCGATATTGCCCCTGACGTTGGAAAGCTCCCGCTGCACTTCCAGCATGTCTTTAACGTTGTCAGCCTTCTTGAGCAGTTCCAGATACTGGGCCTCGGTGGCCTCGTAGTTGCCAAGCTGGGCTTTAAGATCGGTATACTGCTCGGTCACGTCCTGGCTGTTGGTGTTTTCATAGTTCACCTTGACCGCCAGCTCCCGCAGCCTGGCCAGAGCATCGTTGAATTTGCCGGCGGGGACCCTGAACGAGATGAATCCGCGGGGGTTCTCTTTGTCCGCATTCAGGTTTGAGGAGACCACGTAGCCATCGTACTGGATGGCGATACCGGCGATATCAGCCTGCGATTTGCCGATGTCCGCTACCTCCATGGTCATGGAGCCTGTTCTGACTATTTTTCGGTCTATGGCGGCGTCGTCTATGCCGCCCCCGGACTCGCCACTATAATCATATGAGGCAGTTTCTGTTGACCTGGAGTTCCCGAGAAAGGACGGCGCGGGCGACGCAGCCGGCGCCTGTGGGGTCGACATCCCGGACCATTTGGTACCTTCCTCGCTCACGCTTTTCTGAGCACAGGCAGCCGGGATCACCAGAGCGGCAACCAGGGCCAGCAGCAGGGCATATTTTACTATTCGGTTCATTTTATCCTCCCAGCGGCGCATTACAGCGCCTGAACTCTATAATATCACTGATAGCGGCTTTATTTGAATAATAGCCTTGTGGATTTATTGTTCTGAGGTCCCGGATATCACCGAAGTAGAGGGCACCAGTTTCTGCGTATTCGGCAGTATGACCGTTGGCTTGGCCGTGTTCGTAGTGGGACTGTTCAGCCTGTTGGTTGTGGGCGGGATATACTTCGGCCTGGGTATGATTATTTCGGGTTTATTATCCTGGTCACTATTGAAATTTTGCTGTGACCACTCGTTGGCCTTTTTGACACGTTCGATGGCCTTGATTATAGCCGGTTTGGCTGATTCAGGCGCTTTATCCAGTGCGTCCTGCAGCGTGGCCAGGCTCTTGGCTGTGCTTGTGTTCAAAGCAGTTTTGGCCTTAATGACATTTGCGGTTGCACGCGTTGCCGGCAGAGGCTGTTTTACAGCCGGTTTCTCGTTGCGTGACTTGTTGTCGGTATAGGGAGGCTTAACCAGGGTGGTGGCGGGAGCCGGTGTCGTCCAGACCGGCCGATCGGATGTGTCGGTGGTCGATGTCCCAGCCGGTGGAACCTCCGGTTTGTCGGTGGCAGGCGCAGTCCGGGTGGGCTGATCGGTTGTTTCGTCGGTCGATGTCTCGACTGTAGTAGCTTCCATTGTTGCCGCAGGACTGACGGTATTTGCCGCCTGGAACTTGCTGATGTAACTCTCGGCCTGTTCAAGCTGGTAGTCCATTTTGGCCGAGGTGCTGACTAAATAATCGGCTTTACCCTGCCTTGCCAGGGCCTCTATCTCATGTGCCCTCTTCTCAGCCAGTTGGGCATATATCTGCGCCTTGTCGATGTCTGAAGTAGCCAGAGACAGCTGGGCCTGTTCAACCGCCATCTTGACGCCGTAGAGGGGCTGATCCGGCAACGCATCATTTGAAGCTGCGGCAGTGCCGCTGGAAGCGATCACCAGGACAACCAAAGCGGCCACCGAGATAGCCAGGTTCCTG
Source organism: uncultured Dehalococcoidales bacterium (assembly GCA_964448985.1). Lineage (GTDB taxonomy): Bacteria > Chloroflexota > Dehalococcoidia > GIF9 > UBA5629 > CAIMUM01. The sequence goes on along the minus strand of CAYVBI010000129.1, from coordinate 3,320 downwards.
CGGAAATTGAACGGGCTGGCTTTCTCCGGCGCAACATGCCTGCTCATGTAATCCTGTACGCCCTGCAACCTGACGCGGGACCAGTATTTAAACTCCGGCCTGGGCTGTATGGGATAAGCCCTGCGCTTGACGTCATAAACCGTCCTGAGCATGATATCCAGCTCGGCGGCGTGCTCAGGATAACTCCGCAGACAGCTATCCAGGCTCTCCCCGAAGGTGAGCCGTTCAAAACAGTCGTTAAAAGCTTCTTCGATCCTAATAGCCATTTATCTTACCGTAGAGCAGTTTTCTCAGCGACGCTATGGCGTTGAACTGCAACGCCTTAACCGTACCCTCGCTTTTGCCCAGCGCCAGGGAGACCTCCGAGATGGATAATTCGGAGATAAAGCGCATGGTCGCGACCTCGCGCTGCGCGTCCGGCAAATGCTGCAGCGCATCCTTCAACTGATATATCTCCATATTTAGTTCCGTCATATACACAGGGTCGCCTGAACTGATTCCGCCGGCTTCGTCAAGGCTGGCCTTTTTCTCCTTGGATACTTTTCTAATATGGTCGATGACCCTGTTATGCGCGATTCTAAACAACCACGCGGTGAAGGGCAGGTCCCTCCACTTGTAGTTCTTAATACCCTCGTAAGCTTTAATAAAAACATCTTGAGCCAGATCCTCGGCCTCGGCCTGGCTGTGCACTTTGACATATATATATCTGTAGATCTTATTGAAGTGCAGATCATATATTTGCGTAAATGCGTCTCTGTCTCCATTTACGGCCCTCTGTACTAACTGTTCTTCAATTAACACCAGGCTACCTCTATTTACCTGGCGTCTATTATATTAAACGTAGGATTTTATAGAAAGTTTATTTATCCCGGAATAAACTGTTTTACAGATATAATTGAATGATTGGCCGGGTGTCTTTACAATATAGCCGGGCTTAAGCGTCCGCGCGGCGGCCGGCCTGATTTTTAAAAAGAGAGGGTGCACTGCTCATGTCGAGACCGATGTGGTTTGTAAGGTTGATAGAGAAGGGTTTTTCCCAGCGTTTCGCCCTGGCCAGTCTGACGAAGGTACCCGTGCTGGGGTCACTGCTGGACCGCTGGCTTTTCGAGGGAGATGTCATCGTCTACCTGCCCAGGGAAAGGGTCATCAGCATAGGCAGGGAGCTTGAAGAGTCCTCACAGACGGTGCTCCCTTCTCAGATAGTCCACCATTTTATCGATCGAGCGGAATTTCGTTGGATTATGAATTTCTGCATCTGCCGCGAGAGCTCCAACTGCCGCGATTATCCCCAAACGCTGGGCTGCCTTTTCCTGGGCAAAGCGGTGCTTGACATAAATCCCAAATTGGGCAGGCTGGTTTCAAAGGAAGAGGCCCACGAGCATGCCAGGAAATGCCGTGAGGCCGGACTTTTTCACCTGGTGGGAAAGAACAGGCTGGACACGGTCTGGCTTGGCCTGAAGTCCGGAGACCAGTTGCTCACTATCTGCAACTGCTGTCCCTGCTGTTGCCTGTGGCGCTTTACACCCAATATCGACCCTCGCATAAGGTCCAAGATTTCGCGCATGCCCGGCATCAGCGTCCATGTCACGGAAGATTGCCTGGGTTGTGGCGCCTGCGTGGACGCATGTTTCATTAAGAACATCAGGCAGGAGGGCCAGAGGTCCGTGATAGGCGACGGCTGCCTGGGCTGCGGCAACTGCGTGGAAACGTGCCCCAATAACGCCATTGTCATGGTCAACCAATCCGGCGTTCACATCGATGAAGTCATACAGCGGCTGGAGAAGGCCGTAACCGTTTAATGATCGAGCCAGGGTATGGGAGGGAGGATACAGACATGACAAACCACGGACAACCGGCGGACAAGAGTCTGAAAAACAGGTACTGCATGGTCACCGGCGCCAGCTCGGGCATAGGCCGGGAGATTGCGCTGGGGCTGGCACGCAGGGATGCCACCTTATTTTTGGTCTGCAGGGATGCCGGCAGGGGACGCTCGGCACAGGAATACATCCGTCAGCAGTCGGGAAACGACGACGTCCATCTATTGCTGGCGGACCTGTCCGCCCAAAAACAGATAAAAGCACTTGCGGCGGATTTTCTACAGAAACACGGGGTACTTCACCTGCTGGTCAACAACGCCGGGGTCATAATGGGAAAGAGGGTGCTGACCGAGGACGGCATCGAGATGACCTTTGCCGTCGACTACCTGTCATACTTCCTGCTGACCAACCTGCTGCTCGGCGCTCTCAGAGCGGGGGCGCCCTCCAAGATAGTCAGCCTGACCACGTCGCTACACAGGATGGCAAGGCTCGATTTCGACAACCTGCAGGGGGAGAAGTCCTTTGGGCGTGATTCGGCCTATGCCAGGTCGAAGCTGGCCGTGGTCCTTTTCACCTACGAGCTGGCCAGACGACTGGAGGGGAGCGGGATTACGGTGAATTGCGTGTGCCCGGGGGCCTGCGGCTCCGCCATATGGTCGCATTCAAGCAGGACGATCGACTCCTTTTTCCACGCTTTGATGAAAGGGCCGGAGCAGGGCGCCGTGCTGCCGCTGCATCTGGCATGCTCTTCCGGCGTCGAGGGCTTGACCGGGCGCTATTTTGAGACCAAACAGCATCTTAAGATTACCCGGGTGAACGTAAAGGGAACGGAGTCGAAATCATCGACGCTGAGCTACGACAGGGAAACAGCCGCGAAATTGTGGGAAGTAAGCGAACGGCTGACAGGCCTGGCCGGCGCCCCGCGCATTTAATCCATTTTCTTGGGTAGAAAACCTGACTTTTTTACCCAGATGAAGGCCAGCAGGGTTGCCAGCACGGTGGAAACGACCAGCATGGTGACGTACCAGCCGATATCCTGGGGCCCCATGGCAAAGGCGGAGTTACCGAATATGGTGGCCAGTGTGTTCGGCACCAGCACCGCCGTGCCCAGCACGGTCAGGTAAGTCATCAACAGCGCCATCCTGTTGTTCATGGCCTGCAGCTGGTTGTTGTAGATGGATTGCAGTACCTCCAGGCCCGAGGCCAGCACGTCCGACATGTGCTCCGCCAGCCCGATCTGCCGGCTGACGTCGTCCGCCAGGTAACCCATCCTGTTGAGCAGCAAGGTGTCGTTGGTCAGCAGATCGGCGTCCCCGTAGCGCAGGTCGTGCAGCACGTCCACCGTCTCCCATAGCGCGTCCAGGTAGGTAATGAGGGAATGCTTCATGTTGTATATCTGCGGGCCCAGCAGCTGGCGCGGGGTCTGCGGGTCCATCAGGATCTTATTGAGATCGTCCCCGCGCCCCTCTATCTGCCTGAGGTGCTCGAAATTGCGGTCGTTGT